>CAZHIK010000039.1:0-22062 GCA_964532635.1 uncultured Enterobacterales bacterium | reverse complement strand
CTCATCATCAGGGTGTTGAGCACGCCGAAGGCCACGATGATGCCGATGACGGCCAGCATCACATCGCCGAAGCCACGGTCCATCTGGATCAGGGCGAACAGCTCGGGCAGGGCGTCCTTCCAGTGGCGGACGTCGAGATCGGGCCGCCCCAGCAATCCTTCGATGTGGGGGGCAGCCTCGAAGGCCGCGCGGGGATCGGGCAGGTGCAGGGTGACCATGTTGGCCACGTCTCCGCCGCCCAGCAGCTCCTGGGCCGCGGCCAGGTGGGTGAAGGCCATGCGCCCGTCCATGCTGGCCGCACCGGTGCGGTAGATGCCGCGGACCCGGAACAGGCGGCTGACGACCTCGTCGCTGCCGCTCTGGCCCATGTAGACCAGCTTGTCGCCCAGCCCGACGTCGAGGGTCTCGGCCATGTCGATGCCGATGACGATCTCGCGGTCGTCCTCGCCCAGCCACTCCCCCTCGACCACCCGCTCGTGCAGCTCCTGGACCTGCAGCTCGGCCGCGGGATCGAGCCCGGTGATAGCGCCGCCCACGGACCCATCGGAGGACATCAGCAGCCCGCCGGTGAAGATGCGGGGGGCTACCACCGCGTCGGGGTAGGTTCCGCGCAGGGCCTCGGTGACGGCACTGGCATCGGTGACCACCAGGGTGGCGTCCTTGTCGTCCTGGTAGCCTTGGGCCTGGACCACCACGTGACCGGCCATGGAGCTGATGCCGGTGCGGATCATCTCCATGTAGCTGCCGTTCTGGAAGTTCACGGTCCAGATCATCATCGCCAGACCCAGGCCGATGGCGGCCAGGGTGATCACCGTGCGACGGGTGTTGCGGAACAGGTTGCGCAGCGCGAGCTTGGCGAGCTTCATGGTGTCCCCCTAGTCCGCACGAATCGCGGTGACGGGCTGCAGCCGAGCCGCGCGCCACGCGGGCCAGAGGGAGGCGACGACGGACACGACGAACACCGCGCCCACCGTCAGCACGATGGGGAACGCGTTGATCTCACCCATCATCACCGGGTCGAGCATGATGCCCTCGAAGCTGAAGCCGTCGGGAGCGCCGCTCGAAAAGTCGAGCCCGTGGAGCACCAGGTACCAGTCCAGCAGCCCGCCCATGATCAGGCCGATGCCCGAGGCCAGAGCCGCCAGGCAGAAGCTCTCGAGCACCACCAGCCACACCAGCTTGCCAGGCCGCAGCCCCAGGGCGCGCAGCACACCCAATTCGCGGGTGCGCTCGAAGACGGACATCAGCATGGTGTTGATGACCCCGAAGGCCGCCACCGTGAAGACGATGCCCAGGAAGATGAACGCCGTGGCGTCGCGCATGCCCATCATCTCGGCGATCTGGGGTGAAGCCTCCCACCAGGCCTGGACCTCGACCTCCTCGCCAGCCACCGCCTCGCGCACAGCCAGCCCGTAGGCCTCGACGTGATCGGCGTGGTCGGTGAGCAGGGTGAGCCCGTGGGCCTGATCCTCCAGCCACAGCAGGGACTCGGCGTCGTCGATGTGGATGAAGCCGCCGGCGCTGTCCATCATCACATCACCGGTCTTGTAGATGCCCACAACCGTGTACAGGTCGTTGCCCACCGAGCCGTCGGTGGCCTGGGTGACCGCCACCACGCTGTCGCCCAGGCCCACGTCGATCTCGTCGGCCAGGCCGTGACCGACGATGATCTCATGGGCGGCGGCGTCCGCCAGGTAGCGGCCTTCCTTCACCCGACCCTTCAACGGGCTGACCCGGCCGTCGCGGGCGGGGTCGATGCCGGTGATCATCCCGCCGGCCGACTTGGTCTCACCCCCCAGCAGCCCGTAGCCGTTGATCTCGGGGCTCACGGCTACGGTGCCCGGCACCGCCTCGACCCGCTCTACGAGGGCCGCGCGGTCCTGCAGGGTGTCGAACACCAGCCCCTTGGCCGGGTAGTCCGGGTGGTGCACCTGCACGTGGCCCAGCTGCTGCTCGACCATCACCTCGAACATGTCGGTGTACATGCCGTCGGTGATGCAGATCATCGACATGCACAGCGCCACCCCCATGGCCATGGCGAAGGCCGTGATCAGGGAGCGGCGCCGCTGGCGCCACAGGTTCCGCCAGGCGATGGCCAGCAGCATGCGCATCGGGGTGGCTCCGGGAGGGGGAGGAGTGCGGGTAACGCGGCGCGGAGGGGGGCACAGCGGAGTCTGCCCCCGCTCCCGCTTGTCAAACCTCGACCGCGATGAATACCATCGAGCACATGAACTTGGCGCCGTCTCCCGTGCCAGTCCCCCTCGACGGTCTACTGCCCGCCGCATCGCTCGCCGTGGGTTGTCCCTCCCCGACACGAGATAGCCCACCGGCAACAGACGATTGCGCCCAGGGCTTCACGCTTACGGCGAGAGCTGCGTCCCCGAGGCGTGCGGCACGGGGACCTGGGGGGCGCTCGAGCGGGACGATGACAACGTCCACGTGGATGCCTCGGCGGCCGCGGGAGGGGACGGCAGCGCCGGGGCGCCGCTGGATCGAATCCAGGCCGCTCTCGACCTCGCCGCCTCCCGTGGCGGCGGTCTGGTGGCGGTGGCGGCGGGCACATACCAGGAGGCCCTCTCCTTCGGAGCAGAGCACGCCGGGATTCACCTCGCAGGCCGCTGCCACGAGCTGGTCACCCTGGATGCCAGCACAGGAGGCGGCCAGACACCCGGCATCGCCATCGACTCGCGGCATGGAGAGGTGACAGTGTCAGGGCTGACCGTAGCGGGCTCGCCCTACGTGGGGATCTACCAATCCTCGGGGAGTGCTCTGCTCGAAGACATGCTGGTAGAGGGGAACGCCTTCGTGGGCATCGGCATTCGGCGGGAGAGCATGTCTGCCCCATGCACAGCTTCGATAGAAAGATGCGAGGTGACAGGGGACAGCGCGGTGGGAATAGGGATCGCCCAGTCGGGAGCCGAAGCGACAGTGCTCGACAGCGTCGTCTCGAGCTGTGGCTTCGGGGTCGAAGTCTCCTACGGAGCGAGCTTTTCGGCCGAAGGAACCGAACTGGTCGGCAACACGGAGCTGGGAGTCCTCTCTGTCGGCCAAGGAAGCCATGCCTCGCTCGTGGAGACCTCCATCCGAGACACGAGATTCTCGGGAACCAACGATAGCGGAATCGGCATCCAGGTCTGGGATTCCGCCACGGCGACCTTGGAACACTGCGACATCGTAGGCAACACAGGGCTCGGAGTCATGGCCGCCGACCCGGGAACCGTGCTCACGATGCTGAACACAAAGGTCGAGGGCACCTTGCTGACGAGCAACGGGGCCGACGGCTTTGGGATCGACGTCCAGGAAGGCGCCACGATGAGGGCCGAGGACTGCGAGATTGTCGGCAATGCCTCCTGTGGCGTCAGGGCCAAGAACACCGGCAGCGAAGTGATCCTGCTTCGGACGGTCGTCTGGGACACACTGCAGGATGCGGCAGCGCAGTATGGACACGGTATCGAAGTGTCGGATGGGGCGACGCTGACTGCCATCGACTGCGAGATCGCGAACAACCGAGTGCTCGGCATCGCGGCCGCAGACTCGGGCACCGTGGTCGAGCTACGGGAGACACGGATTCGGGACCACCGACCGGGCGGCTTGGGGACAGGAGGACATGGCGTCAACGTCTTCGAGGGGGCGACGCTCACAGCCTCGAGCTGCGTACTACTCCGGAACGCTACTGTGGGACTGGCAGCCTACGATCGGGGTACCGCGGTCTCGCTTCAGGACACCGAGATCTGGGAGACCGCGGCGGATGCCGCCGGAGAACACGGCTACGCCGTCGAAGTCTACGGCGGTGCGACGCTCGTCGCCGAGAGCTGCGACATGGCGGACAACACCACGAACGGGCTCCGGATTCACGGGTGGTCCACCGAGGTCACCCTGGTGGACACCGTGGTCTCCGGGACCAAGCCGACCACAGACGACGAGCTGGGGTATGGCCTGTGGGTATGGGACGGCGCGATGCTCTCCACCCAAGGCTGCGACTTCGTGGACAACAGAGGGCTGGGGCTCGCCGCCTTCGGGGCAGGTACACAGGTCAGGATCGATGACACGATCGTGCGGGACACCCAGGCGGACGGCGATGGAGTGCTCGGGTACGGCATGTGGATCTACGAGGGCGCGAAGCTCACGGCCGAGAACAGCGAGATCGCGGACAACACTGGCCTGGGCATCGTGGTAGTAGGCGCAGACACGCTGGTGACGCTCCACGACACAACCGTGCACGACACCCGGCCCGATCCTCGCGGTGACGGCGGGTGGGGCATCGACGTCATGTCCGGCGCAAAGCTGGAGGTCGATGGCTGTGTGGTGTCGGGAAACACGGGGGTAGGAATCGTGGCGGACGAGGCGGGCACGAGCATCGACATCCGCGACTCATCCATCATCGGGACCAAAGCCGGTTTCGGCGGTCAGAGCGCGACAGCTCTCGGACTCATGGTCGAGCAGGAAGCTGCTGCCGAAGCCAGCGGGCTGCTGGCGCAGGGCAACGAGGGACCTGGCATCTACGTCGCTGGACCTGACACACGGCTCAGCTGCACCGACTGCTCCTTGTTGGACAACCGCTTCGCCGGCGCCGCCGCAGTCTACGAAGCGAGACTGGAGGTCCTGCGCTCCACGATCTCGGGCACCACAGAAGGCGCCAACATCGGCGGAGGCGTGGGAGTCTACGGCGCGCCGGTGTGGGGCTTCGAGGCCCCGTCCATCCTCATCAGCGACAGCACCATCACGGACAACCTCGTTGGCGGTGCATGGCTCGCGGGAGAGGGAGACTACCAGCTGTCGAGCAACACCATCTCTGGGAGCCGCGGCGTGCCCCATGGCAACGGCCGTCGCTGCGGTGACGGCGTCTACGCCAGGGATACCTCCACCGCAGGCCTCTCCCTCGACGACAACTGGATGTACGGAAACGCTGGTGCAGGGCTGTTCCTCGATGATGGTTCTGCCACGCTCGGTGGCAACACATGGGACGAAAACGACATCGATCTGCTCGTACAAGGGCAGGCCTGCCTCTCCTCCGACGACGACTACTCCGCAGTGCCAACCACCGACATCTGCCCGCTATGGGACCGACCGAGTTGCGAACTCCTGTTCGGGCTGGCGCTGGATGTCGCGGATGTCGAGCCGGCACGCCCGCCGCCTCCGCCCGCTCCACTGCTCTCGGTGTCGGCGCCCACCCTCACCGGGACGTCGCACGGTCGCTGCGTTCCCGTCCTGCTGCCACGCTTTCGGCCTTCACCACCTGAGCTCGGCGCTCCGCCCACAGCCCCATCATCGCGTTGACCCCCGGCGGAGGCGCCGCCCTCCGCGTCAGCCCTCCACGCCGAACAACTCCTACATTCTGGGCTCCACCGGCACGACCTTCCGGGGAGCAGCGGGGCGTCCCTTGAGATCGCGAAACTCGAAGCGCAGCTCTTCGTCGAGCACGCCGTAGCGACCCTTGGCGCCGTAGCCCACGCCGACGATCGGCACACCATCGAGCATCGCCACGTACTCGAAGTGCATGTGGCCGCAGATCACCAGGCCCGGCCGGACCTGGCGAACCAGCTCCGACAGCCAGGCGCTGCCGAAGCTTCCGCGCTGGCCTTCGACCCGCAACAAGGGAGGATCGTGGAGCAGCAACACGTCGGGCCGAGCGACACGGAGCTGCTCCGCCGCCCGCTCGACATCCTCGCGCTGGAGGTACTTGGGCTTGCGCTTGGCCTTGCTGGCCTCGGCGGAGGGCGCGATCCGGCCAATGCCCGCGATCCGCACGCTGCGACTCCCCAGCTGCAGCTCGACCGTGGCCCCGGGCACCAGCAAGCTGAGCCCGGGCAGCTCGAGGCTGCCCCGTTCGAGGCGCTCCACCAGCTCGAAGTCCTCGTGGTTGCCGGGAATGCCCACCAGCGGCAGCGCCGGCTGACGAGCGCCCGCCATGATGTCGAACGCCAGGTGGATGGGGTTTCTGTACTTGCGAATCAGGTGGCACTCCCGCGCGGGCAGGCGGGACAGGGAGTCGGCGTCGTACAGGCCCATGTCGCCCACGTGCAGCACACCCGCGGTGGCGGGGTCGACGGCCGTCTCCACGGCGATCATCCGCTCGAGGAGATCGAAGTGGCAGTGGGTGTCGCCCGCGACGATGAGCTGTGGCATGGCTGCGTTCCTGGCGCGCTGGTGTGGGCGGCTCGGGGGTGTTCGGACTACCCTACCCCGAGGACCCGGACGCATGGCTGCCGGGCGTGAGCCCCCGATGACCTCTCGTACTTCCCCGCTCCTGCTCTTCGCCATCGGCTGCGGGACGCTCGTGGACCCCGAAGGCGACATCCTGGCCGACGACTACACCTGCAGCGCCGAGGTCAGCACCGACGCCTCCGCCCTGGCCGAGTGGCGCAGGGTCCTGGTCGTCTACGTCGTCGCCCAGGACGAGCTGCACGATCTCTACGTCGACAGCGCCCTGGTGGGCTACAACTACGGCCCGAACCTCATCGACTACGGAGGGGGCTATCGCTACAGCCTCGAGTCCCAGGCCGGCGAGGAACTCATGGTCTGGCACGAGCCCGCCCCGGTCGGCTTCTACCCCGAGGACGAGCCGGGCTGTCAGCTGGTGGAGCCCGAGGACGGCGGCTTCGAGCTGCGCTTCGACTCGGTGGAGCCCGCGCTGGACTACGTGCGGGTGCGCGACACCGAAGACGACGTGACCTGCAGCAACGGCACCTACGAAGGCACGGGGCAGGACCTGTTGCTGGTGGACCTGCAGCCATGCCGTGAGGCCCTGTGCGCGACCGGGCGCGCCGATGGCGACCCGTGGTGTGAGCAGCGGACGCGGCGCTGAGCACGCGGCCGCCCGGACGCGCTACCATGGCCGCCATGCGCTCCCCCTTCCTCCCGTGCCTGCTGCTCGCCGCCTGTGAGCCGGTGCCCCTGCAGGTGACGGACCTGGAGCCCGAGCCCACGCTGCAGCAGCCGGAGATCAGCCTCGAGTCGGGACTGGTCATCAACGAGGTGCAGACCGACAACGACTCCACCGTCATGGACGAGGGCTTCGCCTTCCCTGACTGGGTGGAGCTGTACAACCCCGGCCGCCGCAGCGTGGACCTGCGCACCGTGAGCCTCGAGGACGAAAGCGGCGGGCTGTGGGAGGGCACGGAGGGGAGCCTGCTCCCCGGCGAGCACCTGCTGTTGTGGGCGGACGGAGGGGAAGGTGCCGACCACCTGCCCTTCGCCCTGGACGCCGACGGCGACCGGCTCTGCCTGATGGTGGACGGCCTGGCCGTGGACCGCATCGCCACCGGTCCCCTGCCCGACGATCGGGCCTGGGCCCGCTACCCCGACGGCGGCACGTGGATGGTCACCGCCCTGCCCACCCCGAGCCGCAGCAACGGCACCCGCCCGCCGATGAGCGACGACCCCAGCGATCGCCTGTTCCAGACCGAGCGCGTGCAGCGCATGGCCCTGACCATCCCGGCCAGCTCCTGGTCGGCCCTCGAAGACGAGCCCTATGAGGAGGTCCCCGGAAGCCTGGCCTTCGAGGGCGCCTGGTTCCCCGAGGTGGGGGTGCGCATCAAGGGCCAGCTGGGCTCTCTGCGGGAGCTGGACGAGAAGACCGCCTTCAAGGTCGATCTGAACCAGTACGAAGACCACGAGATCAGGGGCCTGAACTCCCTGACATTGAACAACATGGTCCAGGACCCCAGCTACGTGCACGAGCACCTCGCCTACACCGTCTACCGGGCGGCCGGGATCCCCGCGCCCCGGGTGGGCTGGGTGTGGCTCGAGGTCAACGGCGAGGCCTTCGGGCTGTACCTGCTGGTGGAGTCCATCGACGACCGCTTCCTGGCCCGCTGGTACGCCGATCCCAGCGGCCATCTCTACGAGGGCAGCTACGGCCAGGACTTCGACCACGACGACATCGACGAGCTGGAGTACGACGAGGGCCCGGACCCCGAGGATCGCTCGGAGCTCGAGGCGGTGGCCGACATCCTTGACACCGGGCCCAGCGAAGCCGGCCTGGCTCGGCTCGAGGAGCTGGTGGACGTGGACCAGTTCAGCTGGAACATGGCCCTCGAGGCCCTGATGCTGCACTGGGACGGCTACACCACCTCCAACAACTGGCGCTTCTACCTGGACCCGGTCAGCGGCCGCTTCCAGATCATCCCCTGGGGCACCGACCAGACCTTCGTAGACGAATACTACGGCCCCTGGGAGGGCAACGGTCGGGTGTTCGAGTACTGCCTGGCGGTCACCAGCTGCGCCGAAGACTACGACGCCAAGCTGCTCGAGGCCGCGGACCTGCTGGACAGCCTGGCCCTGGACCAGCAGCTGGATCCGCTGCACGCATGGCTGATGCCGTACATCGAGGAAGATCCCCGGAAAGAATCGAGCACCGACAGCGCCACCAGCGAGCTCGAGGACACTCGCACGACCCTGCTCGAGTGGCCGGACGAGGTCAGGGTGCTGGTGGGGGAGCGATGATCAAGGCTCGCAGATGAAGGGCTGCTCGTTGCTGCAGGTGTAGTCGTTCCACTCGCCCACGTTCTGCCAGTTGGTGTGCACGCAGTCCTCACCGCCGTAGTCGTTGGGCTCGTCGCCGTACCAGGCGTCGTAGTCCACGGTGGTGCCGTCCACCCACATCCACGTGCCCTCCTCATCGTGGTCGCCCATGCCGATCCAGTACGAAGTGGCGCTGACGGCGTAGGCCGCGGCGGAGACCTGGCTGTTCTCTTCAGCTGTGGCGAACACGGCCAAGTCCAGGCCCAAGCCCAGGCAGGCGTTGCGCGCGTCTTCCCAGTCCACCTCCACCAGGCAGACCCGGTAGCTGTCCACCGCCTCGCACTCCCAGCACTCCTCGAACTCGTCCACGTAGCCGTCGCAGTTGTTGTCCACGCCGTCACAGATCTCTTCGGCACCGGGGTGGGCGGCCTCGTCCAGATCGTCACAGTCCCCATCACACCACGCCACACCGTCGCCATCGGCGTCGTCGTACTCGGTGGTGCTCTCGTCACAGTCGTTGTCCACCCCGTCACAGATCTCCTCGGCCCCGGGATGGACCGCCGCGTCGGTGTCGTCACAGTCACCGCCGCAGGTGGTCCAGCCGTCACCGTCCGCGTCGAAGCCTTCGTCCACCTCGCCGTCGCAGTCGTTATCCGCGCCGTCACAGGCCTCGGCGATCTCCGGGCTGTTGGTGGGGTCGTCGTCGTCACAGTCGCCCCAGCAACCCGCCACACCATCACCGTCGTTGTCCCAGTCTTCGTCCACCGATCCATCACAGTCGTTGTCGATGCCGTCGCAGGCCTCGGCCGCGCCCGGGAACACCCACGGATCGGTATCGTCACAGTCGTCCGCCGCCTCGAAGCCATCTCCATCGGCATCAGGCGTCTCATCCACGCGACCGTCACAGTCGTTGTCGGCCCCGTCGTCCAACACCTCGAGGGCGCCCGGGTAGGCGCTGGGATCCAGGTCGTCACAGTCCAGGGCTTCCTCGCCCAGGGCACGACAGCCGGGGTCGTCGGCCAGGTAGCCGTCGCCGTCCAGGTCGTACAGCTCGTCCATCTCGCCGTCACAGTCGTTGTCGATGCCGTCACAGGTCTCCCAGGCGCCGGGGTACACCGTGGGATCCAGGGGCGCGCAGTCATCGGCGTCGGCAAAGCCGTCACCATCGGCGTCAGCGGTGCAGCCGGCGAGGGCGAGCAGGAGCAGGGGCAGGAGGCGGCTCATGAAGCCCGCTAACCCGCCGTCCTCCCCGGCCACCCCAGGTAGCGCGGTACCCGCCGCAGGTAGGCGGCGTAGGCTTCGCCGTGCGCGCCCCGCAGGAAGCGCTCCTCCTGCAGGATCTGCCAGTGCAGGGCCGCAACGGTGCCCAGGGCGAAGCCCAGGAAGACCAGCCGCCCGGTGAGCAGGAAGGTGCCCACCGCGTACAGGTCCATGAACACGAAGATGGGATTGCGGGACAGGGCGAACACTCCCGTGGTCACCAGCGCGCCGGGGGCGTCGCTGTCGATGCCCACCCGCCAGGAGCGCCCGAAGCTCACCAGGGCCCAGGCGAAGAGCGCGAGGCCCACAGCGACCAAGGCCGCGCCCGGCAGCTGCGCCCAGGGGGCGTTCAGCAGGACCGGGTTCAGCGTCGCAGGGAGCTGCAGCGCCGGCAGGGGCCAGGCGTAGGCAAGGACAAGGACAAGGAAGGCCGGGAGCACCAGCACCAGGCTGCCTTCCGCCACGGCCTGCAGGGTGGGCTTGCCCCGACCCAAGGCGAAGGGCTGTACTCCGTGCTGCAGCCGCAGCTGCAGCGAGCGGCCCAGGAAGAGCAGCAGGAAGGCGGCCAGGGTGGCGAGCTGGAAGAGCTGAAAGAACCTTTCCACGGCGACTCTCGGGGTGAAGTTGTTCGATGGACACAATATGTGAGCTTTTCCTCACATCGTCACCTCGCATTCCCCGAGCGCCACCATGTCTCGACCCACCAAGCTAAAACCAAGGAAGAACCCAAAACAAGAGCGAGCCCGCCAGACGGTGGAGGCGATCCTCGAGGCGGCGGCTCAGGTCTTCGAGGCGATGGGCTACGCCCGTGGCACCACGGACCGCATCGCTGCTCGAGCTGGAGTATCGGTGGGCAGCCTGTACCAGTACTTCCCAAACAAGGACGCCATCCTGGTGGCCCTGGCCGAGCGTCACGTGGAGCAGGGCACCCGCCTGGCCCGGGCCATGCTCGCCTCGGCACCCACCAGCCCGGATGCGCTGGAGCCCTGGTTCCGCGGCCTGGTCCAGGCCCTGCTGGCCGTACACCGCTCCCGCCCCCGCCTGCAGGGCCTCCTGATCGAGGGTCTGCCCATTCCCGCGGACACCCAGGCTCGCATGGACGCTGCAGAAGCCCTGATCATCACCGACCTGGCCTCGATCCTGGAGCGCCTCGCAGCCCCGGGCCAGCTGACGAGTCCCAAGGCCACCGCCTGGGTGCTGGTACACACCATCGAGGGACTGGTCCACGAGTTCATCGTCCACCCGCTCGACGGCATGGACGAGGGGGTGTTCGTGGAGGAGATGGTGGCGCTGGCGAAGGGGCGGCTGGGGATCCGAGCTTCCCCCTCGCCGTGACATCGGGATCCGCCGGCGGACTCTGGCGGGCGGCGAGTCGCCTTGCGGGCCCCTCGCTCGTGGCTAACCTTGGTGCGTGCCCTTCGACCCCGCGATGACCAGGACCGCCCCGTGACGACCCCAGCTGCGATGGAAGCGAGGGTGAGAGCCGCGCTCGAGGAGCTCGGGGCGGAGTACGAGTGGTTGGCTTGCGATCCCGCGCTCGCGGACACCGCCACCTACTGCGCCCACTACGACTGGTCACTCGACCGCTCTGCCAACGCCATCCTGGTGGCTTCCAAGAAGCCCAGGGGGGTGCACGTGGTCTGCATGGTGCTGGCCACCTGCCGGCTGGATGTGAACAAGACCGTCCGCAAGCGCATGGGCGTCAAGCGCGCCAGCTTCGCGAGCGCGGAGCTGACCCAGGAGCGAACGGGCATGCGGGTGGGCGGCGTCACTCCCTTCGGCCTCCCCGCAGGCCTGCCCATCTGGGTGGACAGCCGAGTCATGGACCGAGACAGCGTGATCATCGGTGGGGGCAGCCGCGCCGCGAAGGTTCGCCTGGCACCAGGAGCTCTGCTGCTGTGCCCTGACGTGCTCGTGGTCGAGGGCTTGGCCACCGTCAGGACCTGAGGGGCTCGCCCCGGTCCGCCGGGAGCCAGCCGCCTGGACCTCACCGCCCCTGCGCCACCTCGCTCCCCACCGTCACCACCCCCTCCGCGACCTCGAGCAGCTGCGCGTACGGCAGGTTGCCCACCAGCGTCAGCGCGGTGGTGCCGTGACTCCAGCTCACGGACGTGAACGTCCCCGCGAACACCATCACCCCTGGCCGGCCCCCGACATCCACTGGCACCCCCGCGCTGCGGTCCAGCCCGCCGGGCAGGCTGCGGGCCTGGCTCAAGGACAGCCAGCGGTGCTCGCCCTCCATCAGGGTCAACGCCATGGGCAGGGCGTGGCGGCCGCGCACGGTCTTCACCACCTCCACGCCCTCGGGTAGAGCCGTGGGCTGGCACAGCTGGAAGTTCATCACGCGGCGCAGCGTGTCCAGGGGCTGATCCGGGTCGGACAGATCCCAGTCGAAGACCACCGCGTTGCTCGGGAAGCGAAACGCGAATGCGCCCTCCCGCGGCTCCACCAGGTCCAGCTGCTCGAAGGCCATGGAATACACCGGCGCCTCGGGCGCCCCCAGCTCCACCGCCAGGGGGATGGCGTGGCTGCGGTCCAGCCAGGCCCGGTAGGGTATCAGCCAAGGCTCCTCCTGCAGCGGGTCGGCATCCCAGCGGTCCACCGCGCGCCCCGCGATCTCCTCTTCCCCGCGCCGCGCCAGCTCGAAGCGCTGCAGGGTCCACAGGGCGTCCTGCTCCCAGGCCGCCCGTAGCTGGGCCTCCTCGGGGGCCTGAACACCACTGACACGCACGCCCATCAGGTGTTGGGGCCACCACATGGTCAGCGTCTCGCCGTCGTACAGGAACAGCTCCCCGTGGCGGCTCGGTGGTGAGGTCACCTCGGAGCGCAGCTGGCCCCCAGCGCCGTAGCTCACCGAGCGCACCACGGGCCGCGAGGCCCCGGCCACGCGCTCCACCACCCGGCCCTCGAAGCTCCCCAACGCCAACGGGTCCTGCGCAACCCACGAACCCTCCTTCGCCTCGATGCTCGCCGCCAGATCCACCATCTCCTGGTAGGGCAGGTTGCCCACCAGGGTCATGGTGGTGTTCCCAACGGCCCAGCTCAGCGTGCTCCACGAGCCCACGATCTCGAGCCGACCCCAGGCCTCACCCACGCGGATCGGCTGGCCGTTGCCCGAGGGAACCGAACCGCCCCAGTGCCGGGCCTCGGTGAGGCTCACCCAGCGGGCTCCATCCACCATCATCACGTTGACCACAGGCAGCTCGGGATGCCGCAGCACCTTGTCCACCTCGAGCCCCATGGGCAGCTCGGGCGGCAGCAGCAGGTCGAAGCCGAGATCGGCCAGGGCCTCGGGGTCTACGCCATCGGCCTGTAGATCCCAGTCCCAGACCCGGGTGCCCTCGGGGAACTCCAGCGAGAAGCTCGACTCCGATGGCGACAGATCCAGCTCGGCCACCCGCGTCCCGAAGAACAACTCACCTTCGGCCTCGCGAACCTCCCAGGCCAGGGGCAGCGAGGTCTCCCGATCCAGCCAGGTCTCGTAGGCCATCAGCCCGTCTCGGGTGGGCGCGGATCGCCAGTGGTTCGCCTCGCGCTCGCCCACGATCCCGCCCCCCTTCCAGCTGTGCTCGAAGCGGTGCAGGGCCCACATCCCGTCCTCGCGCGCCAGGGCCCGCAGATCCGCCTCGGTGGGGGGCTCGGCTCCCCGAACGCGCACGCCGACGCCCTGCTGCGGCCAGTGCATGGCCAGGATCTCGCCGTCGTAGACCAACAGCTCCCCAGCCCGCTCGGGCGGCTCGATCACCTCGGCACGCACGCGCCCATCAGCCCGCCAGTCCACCCGTCGCAGCACCCGCGGCGTGGCGCAAGCAGGACAGCGATCCTCCACCAGCCCCTGGTAGCCCTCGAGGGCGAAGACATCGCCCACCTTGGCCCCCTCCTCGGGCTGCAGGGACGCCGCCACCTGCACCAGCTCAGGGTAGGGCAGGTTGCCCACCAGGGTCAGGGCGGTGTTGCCCGCGTACCAGCTCACCGAGGCGAAGTTGCCCATCAGGCTCAGGCTGCCCGGCTCGTCCCCTACCCGGATGGGGATCCCCGCTCCGGGCTCGAGCACCCGCCCAAACGCGTGGGACTCGGTCAGGGTCAGCCAGCGGCCGTCGTCGTCCATCAGCAGCGCCGCCATCGGCGCCCCGCGGTCGCCCTCGAGCACCCGCCTCACCCGCAGCCCCAGGGGCAGCTCTTCGGGCACCAGCAGGTCGAAGTCCAGCCTCTGCTGCAGCTCGTCCACCGGCACCCCGGGCTCGGCCAGGTCCCAGTCCATCACCCAGCTGTCCTCGGGCATGGCACAGTCGAAGACCGCAGGGTCCACCGGCGCGTCGAAGTCCACCTCGGTGAACGCCATCTCGTACCAGGGCTGGGTGGGGGAGTCGTGGATCTCCACCCGCAGAGGCAGCGAGTACTCCAGATCGGTCCAGGCCTCGTAGGGGTACAGCAGCGGACCGTAGGACTTGGGCACCGCCTTCCAGCGGCCCACCACGCGCTGGGCCAGCTCGGCTCGGCCCTTGTAGCTGTAGGCATACTGGTCCCAGGACCACAGGGTGTCCTCGGTCACCAGCCGCCGCAGCTGCCCGGGCGTAGGGGCCTCGGCCCCGGTGATGCGCACCCCTACGCCCTCGCGGGGGAAGTGCATGCACAGGGTCTCACCGTCGTAGACCACCACCTCGCCGGCGTGCTCTGGCGGAGAGATCACCTCGGCCCGCACGCTCGAGGGCGCGAGGTACTGGACCTCCCGCACCACCTCCTGGCGCAGGCCCTGCCCAGGCCCGGCCTCGCGGTCGAGGGGGAAGCGCTCCACGTAGCGCCCCCGGTAGGAGTCCAGGGCGCGCTGATCCGCCACCACCTTGGTGGAGATCATGCGGGCGTACATGCGGGCGCAGCCGGTGGTCGAAAACCAAATCGGCAGCGCGATGACAGCGAGGAGGGTGCGGTTCATGGGGGACACCTGTCAGACGAGGATTCGATCGGTGAGGGCGAACAGCCAGGGAGCCAGGGCCAGGAAGGCGATCGCGGTGCCCGCCGCCAGCACTCGCCGGGCGCTGGAAGCCATCAGCCGCTTCTCGAGGACCACCAGGGCCCCCTGGGCCAGGAAGAACAGCACCGGCTCCCAGGGCAGCCGCCCCACCACCGGAGCCAGCACCGCCGAGGCCGCCAGACCACTGAACAGGAAGGTCCCCAGCGTCGCGGTGACCATGCGCTCACGGCCCCCCAGGGGCAGGTACACATGCCGCAGCAGCCACGCCCGATAGGGCCGATTCCAGCTGCGCCACAGCGCTGTGGGCGAGGGGCCGAAGGGGCGCCGTCCGAAGGGATCGGGCAGCTCGCAGCCCACCATGCGCCAGTAGCCGGTCAGCCACTCGAGCGCGCCGCGCAGCAGCAGGTAGGTCAGCAGCAGCCTGCCCGCGGCCCCCAGCAGCAGCCACGCTCCCTGCTCACCGTGCAGGGACAGCCAGAACAGCGCAGGGAAGAGCGCGGCTGCACCGCACAGGCGCAGCCAGCCGATGCCCATCATGGGGTAGTGCCGCACCAGCAGCTCGCGAGTGGGATCGGGTCGGAACGCCTCCGAGAAGTCGAAGCCGGGCCACAGCAGCAGGAAGCCCGCCGCCTTCAGCAAGCCCGCCGCGCCCCGGGTGCCCACCAGGTCCCAGGCCTTCATCCCGACGCCCAACACCGCCAGGGCGCACAGGAAGCGCCAGCCGCCGGCGTGTTCGGGCAGCATCGCCAGGGCCGCGAGCATCGGCGCCGAGGCGGCGGCGATCCCCGCCAGGGCGCTCGCCCCCGACAACCCCGCCCGCGTCAGCCGGTCCACCAGCCAGGTGCTGACCCAAGCCGCGATCCAGAAGGCCGCCAGGGCCCCGACGGTCCCCGGGAAGGGCACCGGCCAGCGCAAGGCCTCGATCCAGTGCACGCCTGCCAGCAACAACAGGCTGACGACCACGCCGGCAGCCAGCGCCAGCACGGCACCGAGCCGCCCCGCCTCCTGCGCAGACCGATCCCAGGCGTGATGCCCCCAGGTCAGCAGCCGCCCGGTCCAGTCCGCGACGCCGTAGTACCAGGGCTGCCGCCCACCGCACCAGGGGAAGCCCTCGGCCTCGCTGCCCGCCCCCCAGGGCGAGCGCCCTTCGTCCAGCTGGGCGCACCAGCGCTCGAAGTAGGAACGATAGGCGAGGTTGAAGCCCCAGAAGCCCCACAGGTGAGCGATGTTGTGGTTCCCCGCCTGCAGGGAGCGCCGGAAGATGCTGGGCCAGGAATAGAAGCGCTCCATGAAGCGCCGCGCGCCCGCGTGGACCTCTTCGCGGCTCATGCCATCAGGCGCGATGGTCACCCGGGCGCCGTCGTAGTCCCGCAGATCCGTGGCGATCACGCGACCATCCCGCTCGGCCTGCTCGTGGGCTTCCGTACCTGGGAAGAGCGTCAGCATGTTGGTGGAGGCCAGGTAGACCCCGGTCTCCTCGCAGAAGCGGGCGGTGGCCTCGAAGGCGTCGGGGGAGGCCCCGTCCAGCCCCCAGATCAGGCCCACGTGCACGAAGATGGCGTGGTCTTGCATCATGCGGATGATGCGGCGGTAGTCGCGCACCGCGTTGAAGCCCTTGTTCGTTGCCAGCAACGCCCTCTCCTCGATGGACTCCATGCCCACGAAGACCGCCTTGCAGCCGCTGCGGGCCATGGCCTCCAGCAAGACCGGATCGTCCATGGAGCGCAGGGTGGCCTGGCCCATCCAGCCCCAGACCCGCCGCTGCTCGAAGATCCGGCAGACCTCGAGCAGGTGCTTGCGGTCCGCGGCGAAGTGCATGTCCACCGCCTCGATGTAGCCGTGGTCCCACTGGTCCAGGTCGGCCTCGATGAGGTGCAGGGGCCGGGTACGGAAGGTGGGAAAGCCGTAGGCGCCGTAGCAGAAGCCGCAGCGGTGGGGGCAGCCCCGGGACAGCTCGATGGGGAAGTTGGTGCGGTAGTACAGCCCGGCCTTCTGCAGGTCCCGCCGCGGCAGGCGGCAGGTGGCCAGATCCGGTGGGCGCTCGTTGCGGTAGACATTGCCCAGGCGGCCCTGCCCCAGATCGCGGATGAGGCGCTCCCCCATGCCTTCGAGCTCGCCCACCACCACGGCGTCGAAGTGCTCCAGCAGCTTCGCGCCCACGATCGTGGCGTGAGGACCGCCGATGAGGGTCCTGGTGCCCTGAGCCCGGAAGCGCTTCGCGAGCTGGATGGCACGCCCGATGTTGTAGGGCTGGGCGGTGAACGCCGCCACGTCCACGGGGGACATGTCCAGGGGCTCGACGTTCTCGTCGTTGATCTCCACCTCGGCGAAGGGAGCCAGCTCGGCCGCCACGGTGGGCAGGCGCACCTGGCGGTACTTGGGCACTGCCAGGGGGGTCTCCATCAGACGTACGCGCATGGTCGCGCTCCTCGGGCTCGTGGGCCCGGGAGGAGCGGGGCGCTCGGCTCATGTCACGAAGAAAGCTCGCCCACGGCGATCTACGGCCAGGCGGTCAGCTCCAGCGTGTCCATGGTGATGTCCGGGTTGCCCTCGGAATCCGACAGGACCACCTCACCCTCCACGTGGCCCCACAGCAGCTCGAGCTCCTCGTCGTGCCCGTCCACCACGAACTCGGCGTCGCCTGTGCCGAAGTACTGGAAGTCCCAGCTGTCCTCGTCGATGAGGTCGCTGTAGCGCACGCTCTCCACCGGGAAGCGGCCGCGCTCGGTCAGGTCGCCGTCCACCACCACAGTCATGGTGACCTCGTTGTCGGAGCTGTTGCCCGTGAGCCAGGTCTCGGCCCCCACCACCAGCCAGCGGCCCTCGTCGGCCTCGTAGATGGTGGAGCCGAAGCCAGCGACGAAGCTCGGGTCCTCCGGCTCGAGGTAGGGCCCCGTGTCCTCGAGGCCGACATCGGAGTCTCCATCGGCGTCGGTGTCGGTGTCGACGTCGGTGTCGGTGTCGGTGTCGGCGTCGGTGTCGGGCTTGTCGCCTCCGCCGAAGATGCCACAGGCGAGCAGGCAGGTGAGCAGCAACGACATGGGGCCTCCGTGGGTCGCATCGGTGAAAGGATACCCGAAGCTTCCACCCACAGGGGTGACGCGCCGGAGCGGAGCTGATCGTTCTCCGCTACCAGCCGAAGGTCATCAGCTCACCGCTCATGCTGCCAACGATGGCGGCGTCCTCCTCCACGCCGGCATCTTCGAGCTCCACCGAGCCGATGATGTAGGCCTCGAACTGGAAGTCCTCCATCGTGTTCACGTCGATGTAGTACAGCGCGCCCATGGAGGTATCGAAGCCCAGCTCGAAGTCGCTGCCGTCGTAGAGGTAGTCCTGGGGCGCGACCCAGTATGCGACGACCGCCTCGTGGCTGCTGATCCAGGCCGCCAGCCACAGCGCCGCGGTCCCGTGGCTGTCCCCCGCCACCGCGCCCTGGCTGATGGGCTCGAACAGCTCGTCGTCGATGGAGTAGCTCAGATCCGCTTCGCCATAGGTGAAGGGATCCTGATCCTCGATGCTGCCCCAGGTGGTGTCGAAGGTGGCGCTCAGCTCGCCTACCATGTCGAAGCACCAGTTCTCCCGGGGCTCGTAGGGCCAGGCCTCGTCGGCGTCCAGGGCCTCGAGCACCCGCGGGCGCTGGGCCTCCATGCGGGCCTGCAGCTGGGTGATGGCCTCCTCCACGGCGGTGTACTCGTCGCCCTCGAGCTGGGACAGCACGATGTCGCGGTCGCGGTCCATGCGCTCCGTGAGCACGTCCTCGTCCCAGGGTCCATCCAGCAGCTCCCGCATCCGCTGTTGGTAGGCGGCGCGGGTGTCGCCGATGGCGTACAGGCGGCTGGCCATCCAGCCATAGGCGAAGACCGAGGCCGGGACGTCTCCAGCGTCCTCACCGTAGAGGATGGCGTCGATGCCCCAGGGAATGAAGTGGAAGCGGTCACCGTCGGCGGGATCGGCGTACAGGTAGTAGTTGTTGGTGTTCCAGGCGTAGCCGTCGGTGTGGGAGCTCAACACCTCGGCCGCCCAGTGGGTGTAGAAGGCGTCCAGATTCAGCGCCGGCTCGAGGGCCGCCACCAGATCCTCGTCGGGGGCCTCGAGGGCCTCCACCATGGCCTCGATGTCCGACCAGTCGTCGGCGCTCTCGTTGGTCTTCTTCTCGAAGGTGCCCGTCCAGCCCTCGCGGAAGTCGCTCAGGGTGCCCTCGTAGAGGTTGCCCTCGTCGTCGTCGAAGTGGCGCCGCAGGAAGGCCTTCTTGAGGGGCTCCACGTTGACGTACACGCCCAGCTCGTCGCCGTTGACCGCGACCGTGGCGTAGTTGCAGCGGCTCGCGGGCATCCCCGAGTCCCGGTAGAAGCCGTAGCCCAGGCATTGCCGCAGGTAGGAGGCATCCGAGATGGCGTTGTTGAGGGTCAGCCGCTTCACGTCGTGGAACAGCGCCTCCTCGCCGTACTCCGACAGGTCGATCTTCAACCCCGGCTTGCTCTCGCTCAAGGAGCCCAGGAAGCCCTTCTTGCGCACGCCGACGTTCGGGAAAGACTCGCCGTCGATGGTCACCGTGGCGGGAAAGTACGTGAAGGGGCTGCCGAAGGGCTCGCTCAAGCAGTCCTCGCCGCTCAACAGCTCCCAGGCGTCGCGGGTCTGAGTGCACAGCTCGCCCCAGTCGTCGGCATCGATCTCGATCTCCACCCGAAGCAGGTGGTCGGGGTCGTAGACCAGCTCGCTGTAGTCGGGGGGCGCGGTGTCGCCGGTCTCGAGGGGACCGACCGCGGGGACCCCACAGGAGCAGGCCTGGAGGAAGAGCGCCAGGAAGGCTGTGGCGGCTCTCAACCCAGCAATCCCCACTCCGCTGGCGGCTCCCGCTCCACCTTCACCCCTGGGATCACCTGGGGACTGGTACCCCCGAGGATGCGGGCCACCGAGCACCAGCGGCCGAGCTGCGGATCATCCAGCACCACGGTGGTCTGCACGGGTCCGATCGCGATGAACACACGGGCCTGGTGGCGCTCATAGAAGGGGGCCCCCTGGGGGCCGATGCGCACGAACAGCTCCGCCTCCCGCAGCTTCTCGGGGCGAGCGATGAGCAGGTGCTCGGCCTTGGAGCCATGGACCGGCTTGCCCGGGCCGCCCTCGTCGCGGCTCAAGGCCATCCAGGGCAGCTCGTGCAGCGCACCGGGGTAGCCGGGCTGCAGCTGCAGGGGCTCGCTGTCGTCGTCCAGGGTGGCGCGGCAGACCAGATCCAGGTCGGCGTCGCTCTCCCAGCGCAGGCGCACCACCACCGGAGGCGGGGCACGGCGGGCGAAGCCGGCCAGCAGCTGCGCGGCACCGGGCAGGGCCCGCAGGGCGTCGAGCTCCAGGCACCGGCCCGGTTCGCTCAGTGCCTGGCCTTGGTGGTCACGGGCGTGGAGCACCACCGCCAGGCCGTCGGTCCCGAACTCCAACGCCCTGGGCACCTCGCCAAAGGCCTTGGCCACGGCACCGCGGGCTGTGAAGTCGACGGAACCATCGGGTGCGTTGGGATCCAATCGCGAGGCGTGCAGCCCCACGATCCACAGCTGGCGGAAGCCCTCGAGCCGGGTGGCGAAGAGATCCTCGCGGAAGGACCAGCCATCGGGCAACTCGGGCTCGTCCTCGGGAACCAGGATGAAGGGCGGGCGGGCCAGGTCACCCGGTGAACCACCCTTGTGCGGAGAGAACACCGCCCCGGTGCGACCGTCGAGGAGTTCGTACAGGGCCACCAGGTCCAGGTCCACCTCGCCGTGCCAGAGCATCCAAGCGTGGAGGGGATCGGGGTGGGAGGGGGTCGGCAGGCCAAAGCCGGACATGGGTCCTCCAATGGGGGCGATGGAATGGTGCAGGGATGGTAGCATCGCCCGCGACCCCGAGTACGAGGCCCACCATGGTTCCCTTCCTGCTGCTGCTCGTGACCGCGGCCCTGGCCGGCCCCCTGGACGACCTGGCCTGGATGGCCGGCACCTGGCGCGGAGGCGACACGGAGACCACCATCGAGGAGCACTGGTCGTCACCGGTGGGGAGCAGCATGGTGGGCAGCTTCCGCCTGGTGGCGGAAGGCGAGCCGGTGTTCTACGAGCTGATCGTCATCGAGGTGGAGGGCGGCACGCCGGTGATGCGCCTCAAGCACTTCGATCCCGGCCTGGTGGGCTGGGAGCGCCGCAAGCAGGCCCTGCACTTCGCGCTGACCGAGCACGAAGGCGAGCGGGCGGTGTTCGTGGATGCAGCCAACGACAAGCGCCTGGTCTACCAGCGCAGCGGTGAGCAACTGCTGATCGTGCTGCACGACGAGCACGGCGAGCACCGCTTCGAGCTGGCGCGGGTGAAGGGCTGACAGCAGGCCGAGGCGGCGACAGGCCCCGGGGGCGAACCAACAGGCTGGCGACCTCGAGTCGTGCACAGCTTGGTTCACTCTCGAGGCCGCGACGACCAGAGGGGCCTTGGAAGGCGAGCGCTGCAACGCGCTGCCCGGAATGCAATCCTCCCCGAGCGAGCCAGCGACCAGAACTTCCTCGAACCTTCCAGAATCGCGACAGAGCAGCCCTGAACCTTCCACCCAGGTGGAAATCGGCTCCAGGAAGCACCCAGGCAGGGGCCTCTGAGCGGAGTGGAGGGTCTCTACCGCGCCCCTGGCGACCCCTGCGGAAGGTTCACCCCGGCTCTGTCGCTGAAGTGGAAGGTTCAGGCGAGGTCTGTGCGCAGCACACCTGATCACAGAAACGACGCTCGGCCTGCTCGGCATGGATGGAGCGAGCCTGCGCTATGCTCGCTGATGGAGGAGCGATGCTGCTCGCCCTTGTCAGGCTGCTGGTATCCGCACACCCCGCGATGGCGGGCGTGCCCGTGCAGCTACCACCCAGCGAGCCCGAGGGGCGCTAGGCCGAGGTGCTCGCCGCCGCCGGCATGGAGCCTGGCTCGGCCGGAGCCGCGCCCTCGGTGCTGCTGCAAACAGGCACCGACCACTGGAGCCTCCAGGTACGCGACACCAGCGGCGCGATCCACGACGTCAGCGTTCCCGCCCCCACCGACGAAGCCACGCGCGAGGACCTGATCTGGCTCGCCGCCAGCCTGGTTCAACCGGTGACGCCACCAGCCGGGCTGGAGCCGGCGCGTTCCGAGCCCACAGCACTGGACCCGGGGCCTGTGCCCGCTGCACCGGAGCCGACAACTCCCAGCCCCGTTCCTCGACCTCCGCCTACCACCACCAAACCCCCGGCACCGAGCCCCGAAGTCCCTCCCACCACCGGACCCCCCGCACCGATCACCGCGACACCGAGCTCCGAGCCGCCCAGCAGCGAACCCCCGGCGCCCGGCCCCGAGGCCCCTCCCACCCCCACGAACACGAACACGAACACGAACAG
>CAZHIK010000038.1:0-22327 GCA_964532635.1 uncultured Enterobacterales bacterium | reverse complement strand
GACGCCGACACGGACACGGACACGGACACGGACACGGATGCGGACGGTGACACCGACGCCGACACCGATTCCGACACCGACGCCGACACGGACCTGAGCCCAGCGGGCAGCTACGAGGGCGAAGTCTACGTGCTCGCCGACAACGACTGGTGGCCCATGGAGTGCTGGGGAAGCTTCGAGATGACCATCGACGATGACGACCGCGCCGAGGGCTACGCGGTGTGCGAGCTCGACTACTACACCCTCGAGGGTGTGGTGGGCGGTGACGTCTACGAAGACGAGTTCCTGGGCTACTGGACCCTGTACACCTCGAGCCACAGCGGCGAAGAGTACGACGTGGAGCTCGAGGGCACGGTGGGGGCTGGAGAGATCTCCCTGGAGCTGTACCAGGACATGGACTGGTTCGTGGCCGTGGGGACCTTCGAGGGTGTGCGGGTGGACTAGAGGATCGGCTCGATGGTGTAGACCACCACAGGCTGCCGGCGACCCTTGACCCTGTGCTCGCCCTTGGCCTGACACTGACCGCGTAGGCTGTTGTCGAGGGCGTCGTAGACCTCTCGAGCCATCAGGATGCGCGTGTCCAGATCCTTGTTCAGGGCCTCCAGTCGGGCGGCCTGGTTCACGATGTCGCCGATGACCGAGTACTTCATCTGCTGCTGGGCGCCGATATTGCCGGCGACCACCTGACCGGTCTGCAAGCCGTAGCGTGTGACCATGGCCTCCATGCCGTGTCTCCGCCACAGCCGGGCTCGGCCCGAGGCCTCCCAGTCTCTGTTCAGAGCTGCCAGCTTGCGCTCCATGCCCAGCGCGGCCCGGAGCGCTGCGCTGGCGTGGTCGTCCAGAGCCGCGGGGGCCCCGAAGACCGCAAGGATGCCATCGCCCATCAACTCCAGCAGGGTACCGCCCTGGGCCTCGATCGCTTCGGCCATGGCGCCGAAGTACTCGTTGAGGATGGCCACGATCTCGGCGGGGTCGAGGTCCTCACTGAGGGTCGAGTACCCAGCCAGGTCAGTGAACAGGATGGTGACCTCCCGCACACTGCCACCCAGGCTGGGGCGCTCGGGGCGTCGCTCGAGCTGCCGAACGAGCTCCGGGGGCAAGTAGGCGGCGATCTTCTCGTTCTGGAGCAGGCTGGATCGGAGGGCCTCGCTCTCGGACCACAGCCGCTGGTAGCGCCGGTCGCTGGCCTCCCACAGATCCTCCATCTCCCGCACCTCGCGCCGCTGGCGGTCCCGGTCCTGGCGCTGACTCCGGGTGCGCTCCACGGCGTAGCCCAGGCTGGCTCCCAGGGCCGCGCCCCACGCCAGGGGCCCTGCCAGGATGGCGCACAGTCCGGCGCCCAGGCACGCGCCCGCCACGGCGGCCGCTGCGGGGGCCAGGACGGCGCTGCGCTGGGTGTTGGCGAAGCTGACCTCGTAGGTGCAATGGGGTGAGGGTTGGTCGGGATCGTGCATGCACTCCCGATGCGTGATGCGGGCCTTCGGTAGGCCCCAGATGGTTGGGATCGCTTCCAGGGAGCCGATCCGGCTCCAACAACCGGTCGGAAGCTCCTCGAAGCCGGGTGCAAGAACAAAGCGGAGCACAGCGCGGCTCCGCGACAGCTCCAGCAGCTCGACCACCAGCACCTTGTTTGCCCGGTTGGAGAGTGCGGGAAGGCGCTTGTAGGCTTGGTACGGCGTGCCCAGGGCGCGCAGGATGGGCCACACCGCGCCGAGGGCTTCGCGGCCCAGGGCCTGGTGCCCGGCGGCTCGCAGCAGCTGACCCGGCGGGTGATCGTAGTCGGGGCGTTCGCAGCCAGGGTCGGCGCGGCTCAGGATCGCCAGCTGCCTGCGCTCGGCGAAGCGCATCGAGACGAAGCTGTCGCGGTCCTCGAGGTAGGTGATGTCGAGTCCGGCCTGCTCGAGGGTCTCCCGCAGGAAGTCGCGCCCGTACCTCTGCTCCACCACGGTGAGCTGTGGGGCCATCATGCGGTTGCTGATCTCTGCGCGGGTCAGCTCACTGCGGGGCGGGATTGGCTTCATTCCTCGGACGATAGCACGCCTAGAACGTCAGCTCGAAGACCAGCTCTCCCGTGGTGACGGGCACGAAGCTGATGGTCAGGACCTCGCCGTCGATGGTGTACCCCGAGCTGTCCAGGGCAACGCCGCTGAAGCTCATGTCGGGCCGGCCGTAGCCGTCGGGCACCCGCACTGCGATGCTGTACTCGAAGCGGGCGTAGTCGGTGGAGGCCGCCGCGTGCATGGGTAGCTCGAGAGTGCTGCTGTCAGCGTCCCAGCTCACATCTCCGAGCAGCACGCCGCCCATGGTGATCTGGCGGTTCCAGCCCAGGAACTGGGGGTGGTCAGCGGGCTCTCGCAGGGCCACCATCCGGGAGCGGTGGCTCGGCACCGCCAGCTCGAGCTCTCCCTCCACCAGGCCCAGGTACTCACCGGTCCAGAACTCGTAGGCCAGGCGCTCATCCTCGATGCCCAGGGCCTCGAGGTCCACGGTGTGCACCCGGTCGTCCTCCGTGTCTTCGATGGGGGTGTAGGGGTTGGTGGTCTGGTCCACGTTGAAGCCCCAGTGGAAGAGTCCGAGCAGGTCCCAGGACTCGTCGAAGCCGTCCAGGCCGCCGTCGTAGTGGATGTGCCAGCGCTCGGGGTACTCGAGCTCGAACAGGTCCAGGGGCCGGGCGGGGGCGCCATGGGTGGGCAGGATCTTGCGGAGGGCGTTGATGTGGTCGGGCTCGAGGTCCACCAGCCGATCGCCGATCTTGACGATGCCGCCGGATAGCGCGACCCAGCTGCACCAGGCCTCGCTTTCTTCCTGGGTGAGCCGGGGCCAGGACTCGTCGTTGGTGTTCGAGCGGAAGAAGATCAGATCGGGGTGGTTGACGCAGACGGTGTCCTGGAAGAAGTAGCGGCGAGCGGCGGTGCGCAGGGTGGGCTTGAGGCCCTGCTGCTCGAAGCGCTCGTCCCAGTCCATCGCACCCTCGTCCCAGTCCCAGATGGGCATGGAGTCGAGGCCCAGCCGGCCCGAGTCCAGGATGCCGAAGTTGGTGCCGAGGGTGCCCACCAGCATGAAGAAGGCGTCCTCGCCCAGGGCCTCGCGGATCACGCCCACACCCTGTCGCCAGGCCTCTTCACGGGTGGTGTTGTCCTGGTAGTAGTTCTCGCCGAACAGGGCGTAGTACCCGAAGTCGAGCTTGAGCCAGTCGAAGCCCCACTCGTGGCGGAAGGTGGTGAACAGCTCGCGCAGGTACTCCTGCACCTCGGGGTGGGTGAGGTCCAGGATGTAGGTGTCGCCCAGGATCACCTCGCCCAGCTCTACGGGATCGGCCAGCCAGTCGGGATGCTCGGTGACCAGGGGGGCGTCGCTGTAGATCTGGAAGGGGGCCATCCACAGCCCTGGGATCAGCCCCCGGTCGCGGATCTGCTCGCTCAGCCAGGCGGGGCCGTTGGGGAAGCGCTCCTCGACCCAGGTCCACTCGCCGTAGGTGGGCTCGTAGCCGTCGTCGATCTGGAACCAGTCGATGCCCCAGTCCCGCAGCTCGGTGGCCATGATGTCGAGGTTTTCGAGGATGACCTCCTCGTTGATGTCGGTGCCGTAGCCGCCGGTGCTGCTCGAGCCGGCCCAGGAGTTCCAGCCGTTGGGCACGCGGCGGCCCTCCTCGCGCTTGTGCCAGGGGGTGAGATCCAGGGTCTCGGCGATGGCGCGGGCGTAGAGTTCCAGCCCCTCGAGGGCGTCGGCGCCGATCCAGAAGGCGAAGATCTCGGAGTCGAGGCTCTCTCCGGGCGCCAGCACCTTGGGCGCGGGCAGGTAGGCGCCCTCCAGGGACAGGAAGGAGAAACCCGTGCGGCCGTCGTCGGCCACGATGGCCCGGGACTCCTTGTAGGAGAGGTTCATCACGGGGGTGGTGCGTTCGAAGGTCAGGGCGCCCGCCACCCAGGCCCGCTCGCTGTCGATGTCCTGTACGCCGTGGTTCCAGCTCGAGACGCTGTGGCCCTCGAAGGCACCGGGCATCACCGTGGCGTAGCCGGTGTTCTGCTCCACGTCGCCGGGGACCAGGTCGGCCACGAAGTCCAGCGCGGCGTAGGAGCCGTTCTCGACGATGCGGTGGGTGGTGGGGTGGTCACCCAGGAACAGGCCACCGCCCTTGCGGCCGTCCAGGAACACGGGGCTGAGCTTGGTCACCGCCACCTCGGCGTCGGTGGTGTTGTTCACGGCGAGCTGGGCCTCGAACCAGCCGCTCTCGTGGGCGCGGAGGGTCCAGACGAAGCTGGGCTGATCGTCGGCCCCCGTGCAGCTGGCCTGGAGGGTGTCGCCATCCTCGGACATGGAGCAGTCCAGCTCCGACAGCAGGATCTCCTGGCCCTCGTCACCCCAGTCGTCCAGCATGATCCGGGCTGTGGCGCCCTGGAGCACCGGCTCTGTGTCGGCGTCCAGCAGGCCCATGGTGCCGCCGTCGAGGGACAGCCAGCCAGCGTCGTTGCTCACCTCGAGGGCGCCGAGATCCGGCGCAGCGCTGTCGTCGGGCTTGCAGGCGGCCAGGAAGAGGGCGGCCAGGGCAGCGGTGGTGCGGTAGGGGCGCATGAGGGTTCCTCGCGTAGGTCAGCGAACATGCTGCCACAACTCGCGGGAGCCCGCGGAAACGGACCGCGTCGATCCACCGCGGAGAAGCACCATGGCCAGCCCCGAACCGTCGCTGCCTCCCGTCGTCAACCCCGGCGTGATCGCACGCTCGCTGGGCCAACCCGACCTGCGGGTGGTGGACTGCCGCTTCGACCTGGACGATCCCGACTACGGAGCCTGGGCCTTCGGCGAGGGGCGCATCCCCGGGGCGGCCTTCGTGGACCTCGGCTACCAGTTGTCGGCGACCGTGGTGCCCGGTCGGACCGGGAGGCACCCGCTGCCCTCGGTCTCGGAGCTCGAGGCGGTGCTGTCCAGCCTGGGCATCGGCCCGCGTTCCCAGGTGGTGGCCTACGACGACTTCGGAGGAGCCTTCGCGGCGTGGCTGTGGTGGATCCTGCGCTGGCTGGGCCACGACGCCGTCTCGGTGCTCGACGGCGGCTGGCCTGCGTGGTGCCGGGCCCGCCTACCCACGGAGGAGGGGGAGCCCTGCGTGGTGCGGCCCACCGCCTTCGTGGCGCACCCTCGAGAGGATCGGCGCGTGGACGCCGCAGAGGTCTTGGCTCGCCTTGGCGATCCCGCGCTGTGCCTGGTGGACGCCCGTTCTCCAGAGCGCTTCCGAGGCGAGGTCGAGCCGCGGGATCCCGTCGCTGGCTGCATTCCCGGGGCTCGCAACGCGTTCTGGAAGGACAACCTCGGGGCCAGGGCCCGCTTCCTGTCCTCCGAGGAGCTGCGGGCCCGCTTCGACGCCGTGCTGACGGGGCGCTCCGCCCGGGACGCCATCTTCTATTGCGGTTCGGGGGTCACCGGAGCCCACGACCTGCTGGCCATGGCCCACGCTGGCTTGCCACTCGCACGCCTGTACGCGGGCTCGTGGAGCCACTGGATCACCGAACCCGAGCGCCCGATCCGTAGCCGATCTCGCTGATCCGGGGTCAGCTGGGGGGCGCGTGTGTCAAGGGGCGTTGCGCGGTCGTGCGGGCGCGCGTATGTGAGGGTGTTCATTTCGTGAAACCAAGTGGAGAACCTCATGAAGCTCGCCCGTCTTCTCCTCCTCCTCCCCCTCGTCTCCTGTGCCCCACAGGACATCGATTTCGGTCGCCAGCTGTGGGTCTTCCCTGGCGAAGGCGGTGAGTGGGACGACTACACCCAGGTCGATCTCGACCTCACCTTCACCACTATCCAGGCCGCCATCGACGCCGCGGCCCCTGGCGACACGGTGACGGTGCCCTCCGGCACCTACTACGAGAACCTCACCATGGCCGAAGGCATCACGCTGGATGGCGCTGGCCAGGACGAGACCTACCTGGTGGGCTCGATCTACTTCGACGGGCTCAGCTCCGCGGCGGTCAGCGGCATGTCGCTGTACGATCCCGTCTGGGTCAGCAAGGGCACCAGCTACGGCACCCAGTACGGCGTGGGCATCCAGAGCGGCAGCGCCACCATCACCGACTGCGCCATCTACTACTTCGAGAAGGGCATCCTGGCCGCCGCGGGTGACACCATCTACATCGAGGGCAACACCCTCGGCTACAACTGGTACGGCACCGACCTGTCCAGCGTGTCCAACCTCACCGTGGCCAACAACCTGGTCGGCAACAACCCCGCCGGTGGCATCGCCAGCGCCTACAGCGCCGGCACCATCATGTTCAACACCGTGATCGGCAACGCCTTCTCGGGCACCGCCGCCTACCTCACCGGCGGCATCGCCATCGAGGGCACCGGCAGCGAGCGGGTGGTGAACAACATCATCACCTCCAACTACTACGGCCTGAACTGCTACTCCTGCTCCGGCTCCTGGGACTACAACCTCGTCTGGGGCAACGCCACCGACTACGTCAACGACGCCTCCGCGTCGGGCTCCGACATCTCCGGTGACCCGCTGTTCGTGGCCGGCTCCGAAGGCAACTTCCACCTCACCGCGTCCTCCCCGGCCATCGACTCCGCCAACAGCACCGTGGGCATCGTGATGGACATCGACGACGAGGCCCGCCCCCAGGGTGGCAACTACGACATCGGCTACGACGAGTACGGTGTCTCGGCCTACGACCTGATGATCACCGAGGTCATGGCCAACGCCGCCACCGAGTCCACCGGCGAGTACGTGGAGATCTACAATGCTGGCGCCCGGCATGTGGACCTGGTGGACCTGATCATCACCGACTTCGACGACATCGACGTGATCGAGGCCTTCGACGGTGGCTCCACCGTGGTCGCCCCGGGCGAGTACGCTGTGGTGGTCGATCCCGAGTACGACGGCACCTACGGCATCGACAGCGCGATCACCGTGGTCACCACCGGCGACACCACCCTGGGCAACGGCCTGACCACGTCGGACAAGATCACCCTGTACGAGAGCGACGGCTCCACCGTCATCGCCACCTTCACCTACCCCTCGGATCCCGGCGATGGCGTCTCCATGGAGATGTACAACCTCGACAACGGCGACGCTGCGGGCAACTGGCGCGCCAGCCAGTGCGCTGATGGCTATTCCCCGGGCGCGGAGCACTGCTTCCCCGAGTCCGGCGATCCCACCGACCTGGTGCTCACCGAGATCATGGCCAACGCCCAGGACGAGTCCACCGGCGAGTTCATCGAGATCTACAACCCCACCGCCACCGACATCGACCTGGCAGGCCTGGTCATCGCCGACAACGCCTCGACCGATACCCTCGAGGCCTTCCAGGGCGGCTCCACCCTGCTGGGTGCCTACAGCCACGCCCTGGTCGTCGATTCCCAGTACGCCTACGACTACTACCTGCCCACCGAGATCGTCCTGGTCACCACCGGCGACGCCACCCTGGGCAACGGCCTGTCCAACAGCACCGACAACGTCACCCTGTACGACACCGATGGCGCCACCGTCATCGACTCCTTCTCCTTCCCCGGCGACAACGGCGACGGTGTGTCCTGGGAGAAGGCCGACTACGCGGCGGGCGACCTCGAGACCAACTGGCTGGCTGGCACCGACAGCTGCACCCGCGGCACCTCCCCCGGTCGCCTCAACGGCGCCGCGGGCGGCATCTGCGATCCGCTGATCATCAACGAGGTCATGGCCAACGCCCTCGACGAAGACACCGGCGAGTTCGTCGAGATCTACAACGCGGGCTGGGACACCATCGACCTGGCCGGTCTGCTGATCACCGACGGCGACGAAGTGGACACCATCGCGTCCTACGATGGTGGCACCACCGAGCTGGCCCCCGGTGGCTACGCCCTGGTGCTCGATGCCGAGTACGCGGGTGAGTACACCATCGACAGCTCCGTGGTCCTGCTCACCACCGAAGACACCACCCTCGGCAACGCCCTGAGCGTCAGCGACACCATCGAGCTGTTCGAGGCCGACGGTGTGCACCTCATCGACGCCTACCTCTGGCCCTCCAACCCGGGCAACGGCATCAGCGTCGAGCGCATCGCCATGAGTGGTTCGCTGGACTCCGACGAGAACTGGGACGCCTCGAGCTGCGCCTCCAGCTCCTCGCCGGGCCTCGAGAACTGCCAGTCGGCCAGCGCCAGCGGCCCCACGGTCTCGGACTACTACGGCGACCTCATCATCACCGAGATCATGAGCAACGCCCTGACCGAGTCCACCGGTGAGTTCATCGAGCTGTACAACGCCGGCTCCACCGACATCGACCTGCTGTACTACATCGTCTACGACGGCGACGCGGTCGACACCGTCTTCGGCTACTCCGACCCCTACGACACCGTCCTGGGTGCCGGTGAGTACGCTGTGATCCTCGATGCCGACTACGCCAGCGAGTACACCATCCCCTCGGGCACCCTGCTGCTGGTCACCGACGACTCCACCGTCGGCTCCGGCCTGGCCACCAACGACCCGGTCTACATCTACGAGGACAACGCGGTCTCGTTCATCGACTCCTACACCCACCCCTTCGACGCCGGCAACGGCTACAGCGTCGAGAAGGTGGACTACGCGTTGGGTGACGATGCGAGCAACTGGGCAGCCTCCGACTGCACCAGCGGCTCGAGCCCTGGCGAGTACCACTGCTTCTAGGTTCCGAACCCTTCATGAATCTCATCCCTGGAGACACCATGCGCTGGTTGCTTCCCCTCGCCCTGCTGGCCATCGGCTGCGGCGACAAGCCCGACGACACAGGTGAGCCGCCCGAGGGCGACACCGACACCGACACCGACGCCGACACCGACGCTGACACCGACGCTGACACCGACGCCGACACCGACACCGACGTCGATCTCGAGTCGGTCGAGCTCACCGCGAGCGTCGACACCCTCACCACTCGCGAGACCGTGACCTTCGAGCTCACCGCCTTGTACACCGACGGCGGCGAGTCCGATGTCACCGACGTGGCATCCTTCGCCTCGAGCGACGACGGCATCCTGGCCTTCTACCAGCCCTACACCGGCCAGCCGCTGAGCGGCGGCACCATCACGGTGACCGGCAGCTACGAAGGCGTGGAAGACAGCGTTGAGCTCACCATCGACCTGGCCGCCGCCACCACCGGCGACCTGGTCATCAACGAGCTGCTGGCCGACGCCACCGTCGACGGTGATCCCAACGCCGACGGCAGCACCGACTCCGTCGAGGATGAGTTCGTCGAGATCGCCAACCTCAGCGGCGTCACCGTCGATCTGTCCGGCGTCACCATCGTCGAGAACGACTGGAGCACCTACCTGCCCCGCCACACCTTCGCCGAGGGTGTGGAGCTGCAGGCCGGCGCCGCCGTGGTCGTGTTCGGTGGCGGCGACGTCAGCGCCATGAGCGCCGACAACGTGCAGTTCTTCACCGCCGACAACGAAGACCCGGGCACCCCCTACGGTCTGTCGCTGCTCGACAGCGGTGAGACCGTGAGCGTGTACGCCGCCGACGGCAAGACCAACATCGACTCGGTCTCCTACGGCACCGCCAGCTTCGATGGCTCCGTGCCGGCCGGCCAGGACGAGTCCATCACGCTGAGCCCCGACGTCGAGGGCACCGACTGGGTGGAGCACACCGCCACCGGCGCCACCGACGCCTACAGCCCCGGCACCTTCGCCGACGGCACGGGCTTCACGGGGCCGGACGGGGTGTACTAGCCCCAGCCGGCGAACTCATCGGCCCTGGACTGGGCCATGAAGATCTGGAAGACCTCTCCCTCGGGACCCCTGAGGGAGAGGATGTGGCCCGGCTCCATCAGGCCGCGGGGGCCCATGACCTTCTCCTCGGTGTGCTCGCCGGTGTCCACCAGCTGGTAGCCGGCGTCGCTGTCGAATGAGAGGGGGTCGCCGTCGTGGCCTTCGATCATGCCGATGACCAGACGCTTGGTGGTGGTGATCCCGGCCATGGCCTGCACGCCGCTGACCTGGACGAACTCGCCCTCGAGCATGCCGATGAAGGTGAGCAGCGCGGCCTCGAGGTTCTCGGCTTTGGTGGGCCCCCGCCACAGGGTGCAGCCGTAGGCCGCCTCGAAGTCCTCGTCCGGGGCCAGCCCGAGCAGGTCGTGGTAGTGGCGGCTGCCACCGCCCGCAAACAGCCCGGCGAACGCCTGGGTCAGTGAATCCAGAAAGCCCATCTACCGCTCCTCGGATAGGTGGCTCGACCATACCGGTCGCGAGCGCTCGCGGCCAGGGGCGGACTCAGCCGTACCGCTCCCGCAGCACGCGCGCGGCCTGGGCCATGCGAGTCAGCTTGGCGGCGGCGGTGCGTTCGTCGTTGACGCAGCGGTTGGCGAAGCAGCCGAAGCCGCAGTCGGTGTTCAGCATGATGCGCTCGGGGGGGAACCAGTGCAGGGCTTCCTCGACCTTGGCCACGATGAACTCCACCGACTCGGGCTCGGCGGTGCGGGGATTGACCACGCCCAGGCCCAGCTCGCGGTCGGCCAGGGCGCGACCGATCACGGCGATGTCGCCTGCCCGCGGTGTGGCGTACTCCAGCACCAGCTGGCGCACCTTCATGGCCTCGAAGGCGGGGATGAGGGGCTCGTAGTCGCCCGTGAGCAGCACGTCCTCGCGTCGGCTCCAGTTGCCTCGACACACGTGGATCCCCGTGCGAAGGCCCTCGAAGCCCTCGATCACCCTGTTGAGCAGCTCAGCGGCATACTCCAGCTCACAACCCGCATCACGGCGGGTGGCCAGGGTCGCTCACATGAAGGTGCGGCGATCGTTCTCCTCCGAGAAGACGATCTCGGTCAGCACCGGCTCGTCGAACTGCACAAAGGCGGCCCCCAGGGCCTCGAGCTCGGCCAGCTCTTTCCGCAGGATGCCCACCACATCCTCGGCCATCTCGGTCTTGTCGTCGTAGCCGGCCTTGGAGTAGGCGGTGACCCACATGGAGCGGGTGAGCAGGTAGGGGCCCGGCAGGGTGACCTTGACCGGCTTGTCCGTCAGCTGCCGCATGAAGCGCAGGTCGTCGGCCACCAGGGGCTCGCGCCGGGCCAGCTTCCCCACACAGGTGGGGTTGCGGATCGCCGAGGCAGGGACGTCCAGGGTGTCGAGCATCTCCTCGAAGCCGGTCTTGTCCTCGAGCACATCCAGCATCTCGGCCAGGGACATCAGGCGGGTGCCGTCGAGCTTGTCGGTGAGGAACGAGTAGAAGTTGTCTCGCCGTTGCTCGCCGTCGACGACGATGTCCACGCCCGCGTCCAGCTGCTGCTGCACGCAGCGGCGGACCTCGTCGTCGGCTACGGCGTCGAAGGTCTCACTGTCCATGCGGCCGGTGCGGCGATCCCGCAGCGCGCGTAGCAGGGTGCGAGAGCGTGGCCAGCTGCCGACCTGGGTCACGTCGAACATGGTTCTCTCCGGGGTCACATGATGACGAGCATCAGCTCGAGCGCCGCCGCCTTGGCGATGGTTGCGACGATGGGGGAACGGGCCGCGGCCCGATCCCAGGCCGCCCGGACCTTCGCCTCGTCGTCGAAGCTGGTGGCGAAGCAACGCAAGCGCGCCTCGCGCAGGGACGGATCTCCGTCGTCCAGGCCCAGGTGGGCGGTGACCGAGTGCAGCGTGGCCTTGGCGGTAATCTCGATGTCGTCGACCTCGAGGCCGTCCCGGGCGCACTCGGTGGCGAAGCCGGTGCTGACGGACGCCGCCAGGGCGCCGAGCAGGACCTCGACGGCCGAAGGGTGGGCGTCCCGCTCCTCGAAGCTGGCGGCCTGGCCCACGGTCCACTGGAAGTTGCGGTGGTAGACCGTGCTCTGCATGGCTCCCGAGGCCCGCACCCTCAGTCGCCACTCGTAGGCATCGGCGCGGGCCTTGTCCTCGGCCAGGGCTTCGGCGTCCCGAACCCCCGCGCCCCGACGCACGAAGTAGCGGGTGCCGCGGTCATCGGGCAGGTGGCCCAGGTAGGCATGGCCGCTCAGGCGGCACCAGGGGGGCAGATCGTCCAGGACCGTGATCTCCCGGCTGCGGACCTCGAGCACCCCGCCCTCGGGCACCGTGAGCATGTGCTCCCGGATGAGCAAAGCCAGGCCCGAGCCGCAGTCCAGGTCGCCGCCGTCGAAAGTGACGGCGGGCTCCAGCGCGGTGAGCGCGTCGGTGACGGCGGGCATCAGTAGGTGATGCAGGGCGCGCCGTTGGCCAGCAGCTCCACCAGGGCGGCTCCGCCCGCCGGCTGGGCGCCGGGGATGAGTTCCTCGGGGCCGAAGCCGCGCATCTTCATGCAGGGCGAACAGACCAGGATCCGGCCGCCGCCGGCCACGAACTTCGTGACGAGATCGGACAGCGGCGCGCAGGGGGCCTCGGCTACGAGCTTCTCGGCCTCGCCTCGCTTGGAGATCCAGGCGCCGTCGGCGCTGAGGAACACGGTGGTGTCCTGGTCGGAGCCCAGGGCGGCGTTTGCGACGACGAAGCCGACGGTGGCCTTGTCGACATCGAGGTGGGAGTTGACGATGGAGACTGCGAATGCGGGCATGTTGCCCTCCTGGATCAGGGCCTCGTGTGGAGGCGGTAGGTGGGGTGGTCGGCCTCGAGCAGGGTGTGCCCCGCGAGACGGCACCAGGCGGGGATGTCGTGTCGGGCGCCGGGATCGGTGGCGCGCACCGCGAGCAGGGTGCCAGGAGGCAGCTCCTGCACCTTGCTGCGCAGGGCCAGGGCCAGGTCGCCGCAGCCCTGGTCGCCCAGATCCCAGTAGAACTCAACAGGCGCGGCGCTCGGAGCGGTCCCTGGGTGGGGGCCGACCGCGCTCGCTACGGACCGCTGCTGGTCCCACAGGCAGGCGGGACGTTCCAGGGCCTGGCCCTCACGCTCGCAGGCCCGCTGCCAGGCGGCGCCGTAGCAGTCGCGTCGCCGAAGGAAGCGCACGGCGCGCTCGAGGAAGGGCTCGAGCGGGGTCTCGAGGGCCTGGGCCAGGCAGCGGGGGCAGCGGGGCGCGTCCTTGCTGCCCATCTGGATCGCGATCACGGCGCCGTGTCCGCACAGGGGACTGCCACAGGCTGAACAGGCGCTCCCCTCCAGGCGGTCTACATCGGTGAAGAGCGCGTCCAGCTCGGCCTGTTCGGTGGGCGTTCGGTGTTCTTGGGGCAGGGCGGACCTCGACTCGGTGGCGCCTGCATGGGTACACCGAGAGGTGGCCCGTGCCCAACGATCATTATCGAACGAATAGCGTCGTACTATCGATAGACTCGATTCACCCCCGCTCCCCCAGCGCCCGCATCAGCGCGCGTAGGGGCGCGCTCGGCTCGGAGGTGCGCAGGCGAACAGCGTAGAAACGACGGGTCACGGGGGTCCCGGCGAGGGGCAGCACCACGAGCCGGCCCAGGGCCAGATCTTCGGCGACGGCCCGCCGGGAGATGAAGCTCAGCCCAAGGCCCTGCAGCAGACACTGGCGAGCCGCGGTGCTGCTGCCCACCCGCACGGTGGGACCCGTGGCTCCGGCCGCGGCGCGCAGGGCCAGGAGGTCGGCCACCGCACCCAGCGTGCCGGAGCCCTCCTCGCGCAGGATCAGGGGGGCTTGCGCCAGGTCCTCGAGGTCCAGATGCCCGCCGCCCGCGGCGAGCAGGTCCGGGCGCCCCACCAGCAGGATCTCGTCGCTGGCGATGGGGGTGTAGACCAGGCGCTTGTCGTGCTCGCGGGAGCCCACCACCGCCAGGTCGCAGTCGCGAGCCCGCAGGGCCCTGATGGCCCGGCTGGAGTCGGAGACCCCCACGGTCACGCTGATGCCCGCGCTGACGGCTCGCAGGGCAGCCAGGGCCGGGGGGAGCAGGTAGGCGGCGGGGATGGTGGAGGCCTCCACCACGATCCGGCCCGCGGCGCCCTCTTCCTGGTCCCGAAGCAGCTCGAGGGCCTCGTCGCGGATGGCCACGATGCGCTCGGCGTGGCCCCGCAGGGCTGCACCGGCCGCGGTGGGGCGCAGGGGTCGGGCGCGCCGCTCGAGCAGCACGGCTCCAACGCTGTCCTCCAGGGTCTTGATCCGGAAGCTCACCGTGGACTGGGTGCAGTGCAGCGCCGCAGCGGCCCGGGAGAAGCTCCCGTGTTCCAGGATGGCGAGGAAGGTCTCGAGCTGCTGGATCTCCACGGAGCCTCCACGATCACGCAACGCCGTCGGTCCAAAGCCCGACCCTACCGCATCGGGTGCCCGGGCAGCACTGCCACCCCTCGGGATACGCTGCCATCCCATGCTCATCCTGATCTATCTCCTGGCAGGCTGCGCCCACAGCCCCCTGGTCGTACCCCGCGGCTGGAAGGCCCTGAGCTACCCCAGCCCCGAGGCCGAGGCGCTGCTGCTCGACCTGTGGCACGTGCACCAGGCCGCCAGCAAGGGCTGGCAGCGCCCCGACCCGGTGCGGTCCGGCGCGCTGTTCGAGCAGTGGTGGTGCAGCCCCGAGGTGGACGAGGTCGCCTGCCGCACAGGCGCGGTGGCGGCGGGAGAGACCCGGGGCACCGCCTGGCGAGGCCTGTCCGCGGTGATCAACGAGCGTGGGGGTGTGGAGTGGATCACCGTGGATGCGGGCCGGGTCCTCGCCGATGAGGCCAGCGGCTTGCTCTTGACCTTGCGCGTGGACGCCGCCGATCTCGAGCTGAAGCACTGGGACATCACGGCGCTGCGCTTCGCCGGTGAGACGCCCACCGCCCGGGTGCCCCTCGGCCCGGTGCTCTACACCAGCCTCGAGCAGAGCAGCTTCTCCACGCCGGGCCCCGCGCTCGCAGAGCTGTTGACCTCGCCCGAGTCCTTCGCCCAGGTCGCGGGAGACGCGTACGCCGGCCTGAAGAGTGAGATCCTGGGCGCGATCGCGGCCCACGAGGTCGAGCGCTGCGCCTACGGTCGCTACTACGGCGACGGCCGGCCCCGCTGCGACAAGGTCCCCCTCAGCGCCCATGAGGAAGCCTCGGCCGCCGAGCAGGTGCGCATCGAGCAGGACCACCACGTGATGCTGATGCGCTCCGACGCCGAGGCGCTACACGCGCTGCTGGTGGAGATGTTCCCCTCCGGTCTGCTCTGAGGACCGGGTCGCCCAAGAGCCGTGATGAACGTCCCCGACACGACATCGAGACCTGAGAGGAAGCGACCGCTTCCTGCTGTCTTCTGGCTCATGCTCGCCGGAGGAGGCTTGGGATGCCTCGTCGTGGTCGCGTTTCTCGCACTCCGCGTCTTCGTGTTCCAGCCCTACCGCGTTCCCGCGGCGAGCATGTTGCCGTCGTTGCCCGTGGGCCAGTACTTCATCGCCGATCGGCGCCTCGGCACGCTGTCCCGGGGCGACGTGGTGGTCTTCGAGTTCCCCCCGGATCGTGGGGTGGACTACGTCAAGCGAATCATCGGCCTGCCGGGTGAGCAGGTGGAGGTGCGGGGCCACCTGGTAACCATCGATGGGCGGCCCCTCGAGTCCACCTTCCTCGAAGAGATCGAGTGGACGGACGATCGCTGCAACCACGCGTGGGGCACGCTGTACCAGGAGGGTGACGGGGAGCGGAGCTGGCAGATCCTCCTGCCTCCAGTGGTTCGCTCCCCGCTGGCGGACTTTGGGCCTGCCCAGATCCCGGCCGACCACTACTTTGTTCTCGGCGACAACCGGGACAACAGCTCCGACTCGCGAGCCTGGGGCTTCGTGCCCGCCGACCACCTGCAGGCTCGCCAGAGCTTCCTCGGCGTGCACCTCGACCCTTGCGCTGGACGCTAGCGCTCGCGTCCTGGGTGATAGGGTCCCGACAGGAGTTCACTATGCGCGCAATGTCCGTCTGTCTCTTCCTGCTGCTGCCGGCCTGTGACCAGGGCGTCGAACCCGTGCCCTCTCCTGCATCGCTGTCCGGTGCGGCCGCCGAAGCCCCGGTGCCACCTCCAGCCGCCGACATCGCCGGCGAGGACGAAGAGGATCTCGATGCCCTGCGCGACCGCTTGGAGGATCTCGAGCTGCAGATGGTCGAGATGAGTCTGGCCATCGAGCAGATGCGTGCGTCCGGCATTGGTGTGGTCCGCGCCGAAGACGTCAGCTACCAACCCAACCGCACCACCTTGCAGGCACGCACCGCCCAGGAGGCCCTGGACGAGATCTGGGCCAGCGTGCATAGCCTCGAGGGGGGCCAGATCGACATGGGCCCTCCGGGTGAGGGGTTGTTCGACCTGGAAAACGGACCCCTGGGGCCCCGTCGCGGCAACAAGCCGCCGCCCGACGACGCCCGGGGCCAGGGTCAGGCCCGGCCCGAGCACCCGATGCCCAACGAACCGTCCCACGATGCGGCGGGCAGACCCGCCAAGTAGAAGCGGTGGCTACCGGACAGCTTCGCCGTTGATGAAGATCTCGCTGCGGATCTCCACACCTGGCGCCAGGCTGGCGTTCACGCCGCAGTAGCGTGTGTTGGACAGCTGCACGGCCCGCTTCACGCGGCCAGCGTCCAGCTCGTTGCCGGTGAGCTGGTAGCGAACGGTGATGAGGTCGAACTTCTTGGGGTGCTCGCCGGCCAAAACGCTGTCGACCTCGATCTCGAGGCCGGTGACGTCCTGCTTCATCTTGCGCAGGATGCTGATGACGTCCATGGCGGTGCAGCCGCCCAGGGAGACCAGGGTGAGGCCCTTGGGCTTGGGGCCGCGCCCCTGGCCGCCCACGGCGGGATCGGCATCCATGGCGATGGTGAAGCCGTCGAGCTCGGCGTCGAAGGCCATGCCTTCTTTCCAGGTGATGCGGGTATTCATGGTGGGCCTCCGGCCTACGAGGGGCTAGGGTTCTGTATCCAGGAGCCACTGGAGACGGGGACTGTTTCCCCGGGGAGGATGCCATGTCTTCGCAGCAGCCCAACGCCCGGCGCCGCACGCGCTGGCAGCGCCTGCTCGATCTGGTCGAAGAGGTTGTGGAACACCTCGGGAACGCCGGCCACCCCACGTTGAGCCTGGCCCCGGGCGAGACCCATGCGCTACGGCCCGGAGAGATGCTGTTCGTGCACGGTGGCTTCGTGCACGTGGCGCCCACCCAGGGCGACGCTCGAACCGCCCGCGCCCCCTTCGCCGCCGGGATGCTCGAAGAAGCGGTGGGCGAGCCAGTGGACATCGTGCTCGAGGGGCTCGAGCACAGCTCCGGCTTCCTCTTCACCCCGGGTCAGCTGCACGCCATGGCGCGGCAGGAACCTTTGATGCGCAAGCTGCTGTACGCCCTGTACGAGTACGAGCTGTGGCGCCTCACCGACGAGACCCGCAACTACCGCAAGCACCTGCACGACTTCTACGCGCCCCACACCGCGGCGCTGCTGCCCGGTCCCTACGACGCCGACGACGTACACCTGCTGGGCATGATGATGGAGACCGACGATCCTTGCTGGGCCAAGCAGCACCTGCCCCGGGGCGTGTGGCGCCCCCCGGGCTTGCGCAACAACTACCTGATCGTGATGGCCCACTTCTCGAACGTGGTCTGCCGCCACCCTATGGCCAGCGGGGTCAACTTCGACTATCGCGAGACCACGGTGTTCATCCCATCTGTGGCGGGCTGGAGGCCCGGGGCCTACTCACCCATCCTGTTCCCCGACAACTCCATGGCCATCACCCTGGGCCGCGAGATCTACGGGTTCCCCAAGCGCTTCGGGCGCACCCAGCTCGAGATCGACCGCGGCTACGCCGAGCTCGAGGTGGACGACACGCTGCAGTTCTGGTGCAGCTGGAAGGAGCCCGAGATCGTCTCCACCGAGTGCTACGTGGACCGCTTCGTCGAAGAGGCCTACGGCAACCGCTGGTGGGCCGACAAGCTGGGCGACGTGGCCGGCTTCTTCTTCCGACGCCTGTTCGAGCCCGACCGCGGCAACACCTGGCCGCCCATGTCGGTCTTCGTGCGCAAGCAGCTGCCCGACGTGGCCCTGCCTTGTGAGAAGGACCTCGTCTACGAGCAGGACACCCTGGTGCGGGTGCCCTTCGACGTCAGCGACGTGAAGCACTGCGCGCTGCTGCCCGATCTGGAGTTCAACGTGGGCCGGGGTGCCAGCTTCCTGCCCGAGAGCCGCTGCCTGCTGGCAGGCTACGCCACCATGGACATGGGCTTCGGTGTCCGCCAGGAACTCCACAGCTACCTGGGTCCCCTGGACCAGCTCGAGCTGCTGAAGCGCAAGGTCAAGCGCACCGCCCAGCGCACAGTCAGCCGTACCCACGGTGTGAGTCAGCTGAGCTGGGACCTGGTGAAGGAAGGGGCGCGCTGGATCGGCAGCGGATCAGAGGAGGAGTAGAAGGGCTCCCGCAGCCACCACCGCGGCGGCGATGGAGGTGGCGCTCATCCCCACCAGCGGGATGAGCACCGCCGAGGCGAGGGTGATTCCGACGCAGCCGCCCAGCAGATCCACGGCGTAGAGGCTGCCGGCCACCCGGGCCGCGTCTGGCTGGCCGGTCACGCTGGCCATGCCGAACAGCGCTGCGGTGCTCGCTCCCGCTGCAAGCAGCAGGCCCGCGCTGGTGCCGATGCCCGGCTGGAGCCAGGGCGCGGCCAGCACAGCGCCCGCCACCCCCAGGGCCGCGAGGCCCATGGCCCAGCCCAGCCAGCGGGGTGGTTCCTCTTCACCGGCCAGTTGCCGCAGGAGCAGGTCTATCCCCAAGGCCCCCAGGGCAAGCCCAGCCATGAAGGCGCCCAGCAGCAGGCCCAGGTGTCCGAAGAGCACCCCGTGCTGCACTTGGAAGCGCATGAGCAGCACACTCTCGAGCAGGGTGCCCAGCAGCCCGGCGGTCAGGGCCAGCGCGAAGCGGCGTGAGCCCGCCCAGCGACGGAGCGCCGCCAGGGTCAGCAGCAGGGTCAGGGCCGCCCCCCCCAGAGCGGCGGGGGCCAGGCGAGCGGCCGAGGCCAGCAGCGGGCCAGGATCCTGCAGTGCCAGGCGGGGATCGAAGCGGCCCAGCCAGAGCAGCAGGGTGAGGGTGGAGGCCGTGGGGCGGTCGTCCCTGTTGGCGGGGGCGGGTGTGGCCTCCAGCAGCGACGCGATCTCGGCGGAGCGGTCGTTGCCCAGTTGGTACTCGAGCCAGGGCTCGGTCACCAGATCCGAGCGTACTCCGCGGTCGCGCAGGCGGTGAGCCAGCAGGGCTCCGGTGCGCTCCAGAGGGGCGCGCGAGGCCAGCCACAGGTTGCTGGTCCCCGGCAGCACCAGCACGTCGTCGAAGCTCGACAGCAGGGCTCGGTGCAGGCCGGCGTTGCGCCAGGTGAGGGTGGGGGTCCACAGGTTCTCCGCCCCTGCGGTGCTGAAAGCCAGCACACCGCCCGGCGAGAGGCGATCTGCGCACAGGGCGAAGAACTCTGCGGTGTAGGTGCGGCTCGAGGCGGCGGTGGCGGGCTCGGGCTGGCTGACCAGGATGAGATCGAAGCGGTCCGGGGCGTCCAGGAAGGCCCGGGGATCGGCCATGTGGGTGCGAACCGTGGGATCGTCCAGGTCGAGGCGCTGGACTTCGGGCAGGTGGGTGCGCATCAGCTGCAGGAGCACCGGATCGGGCTCCACCAAGACCACCCGGTTCGGCCGGTGCTGCAGCAGGGGCGACAGCAAGCCCTGACCTACACCTCCGAGCAGCAGCACACGATCCAGGGACACCGCCTGCAGGGCAGCAGGGTGCACGAAGGCTTCGGCCTGATACCCCTGGCTCTCGAAGCTCAGCGCGCCGTTGAGGAACACCGCCACCTGCTCCTCGCGCTGCTCCACGCTGACGCGCCCGTAGGGCGTGTCGCGGCTGGCGATGAGGTCGGGGTGTTCGAGCCCGGTGAGGGCGCGGTCCAGGGGGCCCGAGGCTGCCAGCAGCAGCACCAGCAGGACGGAGGCGGGAAGGGTGAGCAGGCGCATCCAGCCTCGCTGGCCAGGGCCGGGCCAGGCCGCGGCGACGGTGGTCAGCAGCGCGGTGAGCACGGCCAGGACCAGGTTGCCCAGGGCGATGTGAGCCACTGCCGTGCTCAGGACGCCCCCCAGCAGCGCACCGACGCTCTCGAGGCCGTAGGCCTGGGCCAGGCTGCGCCCCGGTGCGAGCCAGGCTCGCGCGGCCACCCGGAACAGGGCCCCTGCCAACAAGGCGGAGGGAAGCAGGATCGCCAGCGTGCCCAGCAGCTGCAGGTGCAGGGGTAGGCTCACCCCACGAGCGGCCTGGAGCAGGGAGGGCAGCGCACGGGCTCCTGCGGCTGACAGGGGCAGGAGCAGGGCGTAGGCCAGCAGCAATCCCCGCAGCAGCAGTGGGGCGGGGGTGCCGTTGCGGGTCCCGGCCGCGGCCCCCAGGCCCGAGCCGAGCAGCCAGCAGGCCAGGCCCAGCAGCAGGATGAGCTCGCTGCCGTCGAAGGCGACGCTCAGCTCACGGAGCAGCACCACCTGGCCGAGCAGGGTTGTGACGCCTACGGTGATCAGCCACAGCCAGGGGGTCAGCGCCTACTCCAGGTCGACTTTGTCTGTTGAGGGCGAGAAGCCGCCCGAGAGCTGATCGAGGAAGTCGGGGATCATGCCGGTGTACCAGGCCCAGCCGATGCCACCGAGGAAGGCCAGGCAGGCCCAGAGCTTCCAGTTGCCCATGTTCATGCTCCCTGCTCGAGTCTCGTGGATCATGCCACGAGGGGGCTCGGGCTGTCAGCTACGGTGCTCTTTCATGCTCGGGGGGCTCCCGTACCATCTCCCAGTAGCCGCGCTCCCGCAGCTCCTCGGTGAGCCGCTCGCTGCCTGGCTGCTTGGGGGCAGCCCGGCCCTGGGCCTCGCGCTCGGCGATGAAGGCGTCCAGGCGAGCGCCCAGCTCAGCGGCGATGTCGGGGTGTGTGGCGACCAGGTCCATGTGCTCGTCGGGATCGCTGTCGAGGTCGAAGAGCAGCCGTGTGGTGCCGCCCCCTCCGGCGCTGTGGATCAGCTTGTGGGTGCGCGTACGCAGGGTGGCGTAGCGGGGGTTGGCGAAGCCGAACACGTCCCGCTCGGGGTAGTCACCATCGGCCAAGCCGAGCAGTGGCAGCAGGGAGTGGCCGTCCAGGTCGTGGGGTTGGGGGATGTCGGCCCGGGCGAGGATGGTGGGCACCAGGTCGACCTGCTGGACCACCTCGGTGCGTGTCGCCGGGGCCTCCACCGCCGGGTCCAGGATCACCAGGGGTACGAGCAGCACGGTGTCGTACTGCAGCTCAGCGTGGCCCAGCTGTCCGTGCTCGAACATCTCCTCGCCGTGGTTGGAGACCAGGATCACCACGGTGCGCTCGTCCAGGCTGGAGCGCTGCAGCTGATCCATCAGGGCTCCCACCGCGGGGTCGTAGGCCTGCATGGCGGCGCGGTAGCAGGCCTGCACCCGCGCTCGGGTGGCCTCCTCGCCCCACGCCTCGCGGTCGCCCTTCCAGGTGTTGTTGAGGCTCTCGCAGCTCGGCGCGGGGCGTTGCTCGGTGTGGCCTTCGATCAGGTCCAGGGGCGGCCGGGGCACGGGACGGTGGAGGTCCATGTCGTGCACCATCAGCAGGAAGGGCTCGGGGGTCTCCTCGAGGAACTCGGCGATCAGGCGTGCGTCGGCTCCGGGGCGCTGGGGATGGAGCCGGCGGTCGAAGCCTTGGGTGAAGGCTGGGCACGCCAGGGGAGCGGTCTCCCCCCACGCCACCGCGCTGTGGTAGCCGTACAGGCCCAGGATGTCGGGCAGGGTGGAGCCCAGGTCCGCGATCTGTTGCTCCCGGGGATTCATGCTGGCGAAGCTGGGTGGGTAGCGGCCGGTGAGCACCGAGGCCAAGGCCGGGTAGGTCCAGCTGGACTGGGCGAAGGCGTTGTCGAAGCGCACGCCCTGCTGGGCCAGCGCGTGGATGGCGGGTGCCAGGGGCTCCCCGCCGTGGGTGGCTGACAGCATGTCCGCCCGCATGGAGTCGATGTCGATGATCACGAAGTTGGGGCGCGTAGGCACCTCGGGCTGGTGCTCGGACTCGGCACCGCAAGCCGCCAGGGTCAGGGCCGGGATCAGGACACTCCACCGCATGGGCGGGAGCATATCAGCGCCTGTCGATCTCCCGCTCGATGAGGGCCTCGCGAGTGAGGGGCAGGTGGGCGGTGCTGGCGTCGCACACCCTGCCCTGCCACTGTTCGACGGCGAAGCCGGAGCTGGTCCAGCTGGCGTGACGCGTGAAGGTCGCGCTCTCGAGGGCGGCGCGGATGGACCCGACATCCACGCTCGAGCCGCGCTTCTTCTTGCTGGAGAGTGGGGTGATCAAGACCGCAGCCGCCAGCTGGGACTGGCCGCAGTTTTCGCCCCGGTCCAGGGCAGCGGGATCCCAGCGGGTGATCAGCTCGGGCTGGTAGCCGACGTCGGCGGTGTAGGCGCGGATGAGGGTCTCGTGGCTCGCTGTGGCCAGCAGCACCCAGCGGAGGGGGCCGTCAGGTGGGGGCTGGTGGCCGG
>CAZHIK010000037.1:7915-22558 GCA_964532635.1 uncultured Enterobacterales bacterium | reverse complement strand
ACTGGAGCGGCTTCGAGAGCGTCGCTGTGTTCGGCCACGCAGGCAGCGGCTGGGCGCCCTCGGGACCCACCTGGGGGATCCACGACTTCGCTGTGACGAACCTCGAGGCCGATGGCACGGTGCCCACGCCGCGCACGCCGCCCTGGAGCATCCACAACGTCTTCCGCGCCCGGCCGGTTCAGGACGATCCATGCCACGCCGATCTGAGCATCCAGCTCGAAGACTGGTGCGTGGCCTCCTGCGAAGACGGCCTGGTGAAGCTGAGCTTCGCGGTGGCCAACCAGGGTGGCGCCGACGTCGAGACCGGCGTGAGCGTCGCCCTGTACCGGATCGATGCCGGTGTGGAGACCCTGCTGGCGACCACCACCCTCGACGCTGTGCCCAGCGGCGCGGTCGTCGATGGCGGCCGCTTCGAGATCAGCTCCTCGCAATGGGGCGAGGACGGTCTGATGCTGCGGGTGGACGACTACGGCGACGGCAGCAGCGGCCTGACGGAGCTGGACGAGACCAACAACGAGTTTGCCTTCGAGGAAAGCGTCTGCGGGGGGTGACGTCGCGCCAGCCGGGCGAGCGACGTGAGATCCCGCTGGAGTCCGGTGTCGCTTCCACCCCCGAAGCGAGCGCGACGATAGCCGACCAGGAACCCCTCGGCAGCGGCTCGCACCTCGTCCCCCAGCCGCTCCCCGATCCGAGCCAGCAGCGCCTCGTCGGGCTCGCTGGGGTCGTGGCGGATCCCCCGCCGGCGCAGGATGCGCAGGAAGCGGCGGTAGTGGGGCCAGAGCTTCCGGTCCCGGGCGCCCCGCTCGCGGCGGAAGCCGCCGGCGGCCAGCTGCTTGTGGACCCAACGCCAGCCGAACAGCAGAGTGACCAGACCGACGATGGCGATGGTGGGCCAGGAGCCGAGCGCTTGTTCGAGGACCTCGTCAGGATGGCCCTGCAGGCGCACCAGCAGCCGGTGCATGGCGGCGCGGGCGGCCTCGAGCATTCCGGTCGCCACGCTCGCCGGAGCTGTGGGAGCCGCGGACGCCGGGGTGGGATCGAAGGCCATCCAGGCGCTGCGCTCCGGGATCCAGACCTCTACCCAGGCGTGGGCGTCCCGCTTACGCACTGTGGTCTTGCCGGTCCAGGGGTTGTGCTCCCGGGGCGCGAAGCCGCCCGCCAGGCGGGCGTGCACGCCCTGGCTGCGCAGCATCGCCGCCATGGCCGAGGCGAAGTAGCCGCAGCTGGCGGGGCGCTGCTCCTCGAGCAGCACCACCAGCGGGTGGGCGTGGCCCTGCAGGTTCACGGCGGCGGCGTAGTCGTGGTGGCTCTGCAGGTAGCGCTCGATGGCGCGGGCTTTGGCCTCGGTTCCGTCGGCTTCTCCAGCGATGCGCTCGGCCCAGGGGGCCAGGTCCTCCGCCAGCTCCTCCGGGATCTCGAGGTTGATGGGCCCCGGCGGACCGGACTCCCAGGGCAGGCCCTCCCAGGTACTGCGCTCCAGCGACAGCAGCTCGCCGCGACCCCCGCCGCCCTGCACCAGCCAGCCCTGGTCGAAGCTCGGCGCCTCGCCGTCGATGGCGGTCAGGCCCGCGGGGGTGGGCACCACGCCGGGCAGCCGGGCGAAGAAGGTGATCTCGAGGGGCAGCCGCGGCCCGTCCGCCGGGGCCCTGGCTTCGCGGCCGCGGGCGATGGCCTCCGACGAGCTCCAGTGGTCGCCGTCGAAGCGGTCCATCACCTGGGTGCGGAGGGTGCGGGGCGCGGGACCCTCCAGCTCCATGAGCACCCGCTTGGAGTCCGGCGCGCTGGAGACGGGCCGCAGGGAGACCCCCGGCTGCAGGTTCAGGCCCAGCCCGAAGCTGTACTGCGACGCCCAGGACTCCATCATGGGCATCAGCAAGCCCTCGGCCCAGGCGTTCGCCATGGTCAGCCCGCCCGCACCGGCGGCGGTGAGCCCGAGGGCGGCCGCCACGGCGATGGCTCGGTCCCAGCGCCAAGCCCCGCGCCAGGCCATGGCGGGCACCGCCACCAGGACCACCACGGCCGTGATCGGGCCCACCAGGTTCAGGGGGTTGCGCGGCGGCACCGTGCAGCTGACCACGACGAGCAGCAGGGCCAGGGTCCAGGACGAGGTGGTGCGGCGGGCCAGGGTGAAGGCCACGGTGTGCACCACGAGCACCAGGGACAGGGGCGAGAGCAGCACCGAGGGGATCGCGCCGTCGGGGGTGGGCTCCACGATGAGATCGCTGCCCCCCAGGAAGGCCGCGACTGCGGTGAGGATGACCACGGCGTCCCGGTTCGGCTTGGGTCGCCAGCCGGCCGCCAGGCCTGCCACCAGGGCCACACTGACCAACACCACCAGCGGCATCCGGTCCATGGCCCAGCCGTGGAACAGCAGGGACGCCAGCACCAGGGCGGCGCGGGCAGCGTCGTAGCGGCGCTCGCTCGAGCTCCGGCTCATGCGGCCTCCCCGCGGATGATGCGAACCCCCACCCCGCTGCTCTCGAGCTGACTCATCAGCCCGGCCGGGGCCTCGGCGTCGTGGGGCAGGACCAGGAACAGCGCCGAGACCTGCGCCATGCTGTCCGCCAAGGTAGTCGCCGCGAGACCCTCGTCCGGCTTCACGGCGGCCAGCAGGTCAAGGATGGGCGCCAGATCCCGGGCACCGTCGTCGCGGGGACGATGGAGCTTCGGTCCCAGGGCCACCAGCTCGAGGTCGTGGCCGAGGCGCAGCAGGACCTCGGCGACCGCGGCCGTGGCGGACACCGCGGCCTCGAACGCGGCCTCGTCCCCACCGCTCGCGGTCTCCATCAGCAGCGCCACCCGGGGGCGACCTTCGGAGGCGTGCTCCCGGACCACCAGCCGCCCGCTGCGGGCGGTGGCGCCCCAGTGCACGTCCTTGGGGCGATCGCCGTCCCGCCAGTCCCGCAGCCCCGCCAGCTCCTCACCGTCCCGCCGCGGCCGTCCGTCACCCTCGTTGCCGCGCCCGCCGTCGGGTAGCTGCAGGCTGGGCAGCCGGTCGTAGCGGGGGTGGACCACCAGCCGATCCGGGGTCTGCACGTAGCGTCCGGGCTTGATCAGGCCCGTGGGGAACAAGGTGGCGGCCTGCAGCGCTGTCAGCTCGTAGATGCCGCGCTTTTCTGCGGTGAGCCCCAGGGACACCACGGTGCGCCCTCCGCCGTCCAGGCGGGGGAGGGGCTCCGCCGGGGGGGCGGCCTCGAGGCCCGGGGGCAGGTTCAGCTCCTCCACCACCAGGTCCCGGGCGCTGCGCCGCGAGAGGTTCTCCACCGTCACCTCGTAGAACCAGGGCCTGCCCGCAGTGGGATTGTCCGGCAGGCGGCGGCGGGCGAGCACCCGCGGCCGGAAGGGAAGCCCCGACAGCACCGCCACCGCCATCAGGGCCGCCAGCAAGGCCAGGGCCGCGTACAGGGGCGGGGACAGCGCACCCATGCGCAGCACCACCGCCGCCGCCAGGGCCCACAGCAGCGCCCGACCGGGGGGCGTGAGGTGGTGGCGGTACAGGGAGGCCAGGCGGTTGGCGCTGCGGAGGGTGACGGACATGGGGCACCTAGCGGGGCAGGGGAGTGCTGGAGACCAGGTCCGCCACGACCTCGAGGGGATCGGCGGCGCCACCGCGGCCGCGGCTGTCCAGCAGCAGGCGGTGGGCCAGCACAGGGGCCGCCAGGGCCTGGACATCGTCGGGAAGGACGTAGTCGCGGCCGCGGTGCAGGGCCCGGGCCCGGGCCAGTCGACTCAGGGTCAGGGCCCCGCGGGTGGAGACCCCCAGGCGCACGGCGGCGTGTTCCCGGCTGCGGCGCACCAGGCGCAGCAGGTAGTGGGCCACGCTGCGCTCGATGTGGACGGCGTCCACGGCGCCGTGCAGCCGCACGATGCCCGCGGCATCGGTGACGGGCTGGAGCCGGTCCAGGGGGTGGCCGGAGCGTTGCTCCGCCAGGATGGTCAGCTCCTGCTCCTCGCTCGCGTACCCCAGGGTCACGCGGGCGGCGAAGCGGTCAAGGGAGGCCTCGGGCAGGGGGAAGGTGCCGTGCAGCTCCACTGGGTTCTGGGTGGCGATGCACAGGAAGGGTGCATCCAGCTTCCGGGTGGTGCCGTCGCTGGAGACCTGCCCCTCGGACAGGGCCTCGAGCAGGGCGCTCTGGGTCCGGGGCGAGGCGCGGTTGATCTCGTCGGCGATGAGCACGTTGGTGAACACCGGCCCGGGCCGGAAGTGGAAGCTCGCGTCCCGGGGATCGAACACCGAGGTCCCCGTGATGTCCGAGGGCATCAGGTCCGGGGTGAACTGGACCCGCTTGCAGCGGCCCCCCATGGCCGCTGCCAGGGCCCGCGCCAGGGTGGTCTTGCCGGTGCCGGGGACATCCTCGAGCAGCACGTGACCTCCGGCCGCGCTGCTGTACAGCACCAGCTCGAGGGCCTCGCGCTTGCCGCGGATCACCCCCTCCATCGCTTCCAGCAGGCGGGTCGTCAGCGCGTGGGCCCAGGCTGCTTCGGTGTGCATGTCGATGTGGACCATGATGTCTCCTTTCAGGCGCTCACAGCCGCCACTTCGCGGGTGGCGCTGGCCATGGCTTCCAGGCGTTCCAGCAGGTCGCGGACCTCGTCCAGCTCGGCGTTGCCGCCGCCGCTCAGGTCCGTGAAGGCGATCAGGGTGAGCTTGCCGGTGAGCTCGTCCATCAGGCGCAAGCCGCCCTCCAGCTCCCGCTGGCTGTCGGCCTTGAGGAGCTCGAGGGGGTGGCGTACGCTGTCGGTGGCCTGGATCGCTGCGTGCTCCAGATCGCCCAGGCGTGAGTCCAGGTGCCGCAGGCGCGCGTTCAGGCGATCCGCCAGTCGCGCGATGCGGTCCAGGTCGATGCTGGGCTCCGCACCCCGGGCGCGCTCGAGGGCCTCCTCCAGGCGCTCGGCGCGACCTTCGATGGCCTGGGTGTGGGCCTGGGACGGCGGCGTCGGCGCGGGGCCACGGCTCCGGTTGCCGAGGACGAAGGGCAGGGTGAAAGGCCAGAGCAGCAGGGCGCTGGCGGCCCGGCCCAGCGGGGCCTCACCACCGGCCTTGCGCGAGGCGCGAAGGACCAGGACGGCCGTGGCCGCGCCGATGGCCAGGTAGATCACGATGACGACAGCGGCGGTCATGGTGTCCCCCTCAGCTCTGTGCCAGCCAGGCCCAGCCGGCCAGGGTGTTGGTGAAGGCCAGCACCAGCATGGTGTTGCGGGCGAACAGCTTGATGCGGGTGCGATCGGCCTCGCTGGGCTCCTCGGTGGAGCCGTGCTGGGCGAGCAGCAGCAGCTGGCTGCGGAAGCGCAGCGCACAGCCCATCGCCGACACGCCGAACGCGCCCACCAAGGCCAGCGGCCCGGCCCAGACGGGGTCGATGCGCCACAGCACGGCGGGGGCGGCGGACATGGCCACCAGCAGCAGCGCGGCCGCCGCCACCGAGGTGGTCAGGATCGCCACCAGCTGGGAGATGGGCATGCGCACGGAGCGCAGGACTCCGAGGCCCCAAGCGGGCGCGATGCTTGCGGCCAGGGCGCCCAGCAGACCCACGGCCACCATGGCAGCGTCCAGCGCCAGGGTGCGCTCGGGAGCGTCGAAGGCGGAGAGCATGATCACGGAAGCCAGGGCCCCCGCAGCCGCGGTGATGCCCACCGAGGACAGCACGGTGGCCTGGGCACGCTGGGGGTCGAGGATGCGATCCACCACCGAGCCGGGGGACTGCATCAGCTGGATGATCAGGGCGTCGTCACCGTCGTCGTGGGTGTGGCTCAGGCAGCGGTCCTCCGCCTGCCAGGACAGGAAAGGGGACAGCTGCTCGCTGCGGGCCGTGAAGGTGGTGTCGATGGCGGTCATGACGGGCTCCTCAGATCAGCTGCCAGGCGCGCGCCAGGAAGGCGATCGCCAGAGACCAGGACAGCAAGCCGATGGCGCGACCCACCCAGTGGCGGCCGTCGAGGTTGCGGACCACGCCCGCGGTGCGCTCGAGCAGGGTGAGCAGGGCCAGCATGGGGATGGCCAGGCTCGCCATCAGCGCGTGGATTCCGGGGAAGACCAGGCGCATGGACTCCACGTCCGAGACCACGGCCACGAAGGCCACCAGGGGAAGCATGGCCAGCGCCACCACCCCCGCCTGCAGCAGCCCCACCGCCATGGCCCCCAGCAGGGTGCGCAGGGGTACGCCCACCTGCAGGAAGGCGGCCAGCAGCGCGATGGGGACCAGCAGCGCCGAGACCTCCATGAAGGCTCGCAGGCCGTCCACGCGGGCTTCGAGGCCGCCGCCGAGCAGCAGCTGGGTGGCCGTGGTGGCCAGGGCGACGCCGAACAGGCCCAGGCCAGCCTGGCCGAGGGTGGGCAAGAAGCCGCGGCGGCCCAGGGCCAGCGCGGCGTGGGCCGGCCGGTCCACTGCGTCCATCAGGGGGGTGAGCACCAGGGAGCGCTCCATCGGGTTCCTCCTCGGGCCCTGCGGGTGTGTGGGCCTCGATGAACAGCCTGCCCGCGCTGTGTGAAGCCACGATGAAGCGAGTGGGAGGACTTCGAGAAGGGTGGGTGGGGAGCGCGTGTGCCCACGGCGCTATGATTCGGGGGACAACCCTTCACTCAGGCCGAACGCCCATGCGCCCTCCCGCGATCCTGCTGCTCACGTTCGCCCTGATCGGTTGTCCGTCCGATCCCGCCGAGCCGGCTGTGGACGACACCCAGCCCGTCCAGGACGACACCGAGCCCAACCAGGACGACACCGACACCGAGTCGGTGTGCGAGGACGAGTGCAGCCCCGAGGGTGTGGAGGAGTGCCACGGCGATGGCATCCGCAGCTGCGGAGAGCACGACGGCACGGACGCCTGCCTCGAGTGGTCCTTGGTCGCGCCCTGCGAGGAAGGCCTGGTCTGCGATCCGGTGAAGGTGGCCTGCGTGGAGCCAGTGGAGGACCTGCCCGATCCATTCACCGTCGTGCTGCTCCCCGACACCCAGTACTACAGCTACAAGCAGGACGACGACGCCGACAACACCTACTACCGACAGGCCCAGTGGATCATCGACCACGCGGCCGTCGAGAACATCGTGTTCACGGTGCACCTTGGGGACATCACCCACTACAACACCACCGACGAGTGGGAGATCGCCAGCCAGGCCCACGCCATGCTGGACGTCGCCGGTGTCCCCTACAGCGTACTGCCGGGCAACCACGACTACCTGGACGGCAGCGACTTCGGCCGCGGAGACAGCCGCTTTGGTGAGTACTTCGGTGAGGAGCGCTTCGAAGGCCAGCCCTGGTACGGTGGCGCCTACACCAGCAGCAACACCAACAACTACACCCTCTTCGAGCAGGGCTCTCTGAAGTTCCTGGTGCTGTCCCTCGAGTACGCCCCGCGCAAGGACGTGCTGTGCTGGGCCGATGATGTCATCGCGGACCACCCGGAGCATCGAGTCATCGTGGCCACCCACTGCCACCAGACCCACGGCGGCGGCTACAGCTCCAGTTGTCCCAACGAGAGCTACACCACCACCGGGCACACGCCACAGGCGGTCTGGGACGAGCTGCTTTCACGCCACAGCAACATCGTGATGGTTGCGGCTGGCCACGTGGGCGACTCGGAGTATCGGGCCAGCGCGGCCAATGGCGGAAACCACGTCCACGAGCTGCTGGTGGACTACCAGTTCGAGGGTGCCTGCGACGAGGCCGACATCCAGGACTGCAACGACCACTGCCGCGCCGGCAGCTACACCGGCAACGGCTGGCTGCGCCTGCTGCGCTTCGAACCAGCTGCCGGCACGGTGACCTCCGAGACCATCACGGTGGAGGATGGCAACGACGATCTGTTCCCGGCTGGCGAGCCAGTGCTGTACTGCAGTGATCTGTTCGACCCCACCGATCCCAACGCCGACGGCGGGAACTGGTACGACCAGGACCCGGAGGACCCGGATCATGCGTACAGCTTCGACATGAACCTCGCGGTCCCCGTGACCTACGCCTACGCCGATCCAGGCGTGCGCGCGTTCCACGATCGCACCGTCAACTCGGACGCCAGCGGCGATCAGGACGAGCCGGAGCTGGCCCTGGCGGCGGACGGCAGCTTCGTGGCCGTGTGGGAGGACGACTCCTCCAGCAGCGACGGCAGCGGCAACCTCGACGTGCTGCTGCGCGGCTTCGGCGACTGCGGCTGCGAGTCATTCGGGGATGTGGCGGTCCACGGTGACACCTCCGGCGACCAGCGAGAGCCGGCGGTGGCGGTGGGCACGGGCAGCGAGATCGTGGTGGCCTGGGCCGATGACAGCGACGACAACGGCTACTACCAGATCCACGCCCGGGGCTTCGCCGCGGACGGCAGCGAGCGCTTCGCGGAGATCACGGTCAACAGCGTCTCGGATGGTCAGCAGCGCGACCCGGCGGTGGCGGTAGCGGGCGACGGCAGCTTCGTGGTGGCCTGGGAGGACGACCAGGATCGCGACGGGGACTACCAGATCATGGTGCGTGGCTTCGCGACCGACGGAACCGAGCGCTTCGCGGACACCAGCGTCCACGACTCGGTCGAGGGTGAGCGGATCAATCCCGTGGTGGGCGTGGACAGCAGCGGCGGCTTCGTGGTCGCGTGGCAGGACGACAGCGACGAAAACGGCGTGTACCAGATCCACGCCCGGGGCTTCGATGCCTCGGGGGCGTCGAGCTTCGACCGCATCACGGTCAACAGCGAGTCGAGCGGTCAGCAGGAGGATCCCGCGCTGGGCGTGGATGGCTCGGGTGCGTTCACGGTGGCCTGGGAGGACGACCAGGAGCGCGACGGTGACTACCAGATCATGGCGCGCAGCTTCGACGCCTCGGGTTCGGCGCTGCGCGAGTGGACCGTGGCCAGTGGGGGGCAGCACCTGGCCCCGGCGGTCTCCGTGGCGCCAGGTGGCGCCCTGGCCGTCGCCTGGCAGGACGACGGCGACGGCAACGGCATGTACCAGGTCAAGGCCGCCAGCTGGCAGGCAGACGCCTCGAGCTGGCGCTCCGCCCAGACCATCAACGCGCAGAGCGCCGGCCAGCAGGTCCGGCCTGGGATTGGGCTCATCGACGACGGCACCATGGTGGTGCTGTGGACCGACGACATGGACGGCAACGACGTCGGCCAGATCTTCGCGGCAGGCTTCGACGCGCCCTGAGACCGTAGCGCGATCAGCGCGGCAGCCTCAGCGTGAAGGTGCTCCCCGCGTCGGAGGCCTCCGTCAGCTCCGCCTCGCCCCCGTGGGCCTCGGCTACGGCCCGGACGATGGCCAGCCCCAGGCCCGTGCCCCCCTCGCCATGGCGGGAGCCCACGAAGCGCTCGAAGAGTCGGTCCCGGATGGCAGGCTCCACCCCTGGGCCTCGGTCCTGCACCCGGATCTCCCAGCTGCCAGGGTTCGCGGAGACGGTGATCCGGATCTCGTCACCTGCGGCGGAGAAGATCACGGCGTTGCGGAGCAGGTTCTCCACCGCTGTACCGAGCCAACGGGCGTCGCCCTGACACTCGGCGGTGGGGGGAAGGGTGGGAACGATGCTCACCTCGGCGGCCTGGGCCACGGGGCCCAGGGCCTCCACGGCGCCCCGCACCACCGCGCACAGGTCCACGGTGGCCTCGGGGTCAGCCAGGCCCTTGGCCTCGAGCTTGGTCAAGCCGAGCAGGTCAGCGGTCAGGGCGTCCAGCCGATCCGAGGCCTCGAGGATGCGTCGGGAGAAACGGCGGGCCGCCTCTGGATCCTCACCGATGGCGTCGTCCAGCACCTCGGCGGAAGCCCGGATGGCCGCCACCGGGTTCTTCAGCTCGTGCCAAAGATCGGAAGCGAGCCCCTCGAGGGCATCGCGCTCCTCCAGCTCCCGGCGCATGGACTCGAAGGCCCGAGTCAGCTCCCGCACCTCCTTGCCCCGGGGCAGGGGCAGGGCGGCCTGGCGTTCCCCCGCCGCGATGCGCAGGGAGGCCCTGGTCAGCCGCTCGATGGGGCGGGCCACAGTGCGGGCCACCACGATGCCGGACAGGGCAGCGGCGCCTGTGAGCGCCAGCAGCACGAAGGCCACCTCGGGCATCAGGCGTGCCAGCACCACCCCCTCGGTCTCCCCCAGCAGCAGCACCCCCGCCAGCAGGCCGCTGAGCACGAAGGTGCTGATGGACAGCACCAGCACCAGCTGGCTGCGGATGGAGAAGCCTCGGCGCAGCCCCAGCACCACCTGCTGGGTCACCACCACCACGCCGATGAACAGCAGGGTGAGCACGACGAAGGTCGCGCCATCGGGGAAGAAGTCCAGGAACTTGCTCACGAGGCCTCTCGCAGCCGGTAGCCCACGCCCCGGACCGTCTCGATCACCCCGGCGTCACCGCCGGCTTCGGCGATGCGCTTGCGCAGCTCCTTGATGTGCACATCCACGGTGCGATCGGACACGAAGGTGTCGCCCCACACCCCGTCCAGCAGGGCCTCGCGGGTGTGCACGCGGCCGGGCGCGTTCAGCAGCGTGGCCAGCAGGTCGAACTGCAGCTTGGTGAGGTCCAGCTCGCTGGAGCCCCGCCAGGCCTGGCGTCGCTCCGGATCCAGGCGCAGGCCGTCGGGGCCCTTGACGATGCTCTCGGTGGAAGCGTCGGCGGGCTCGGCCCGCACCGGCTCCACCCGGCGCAGCACCGCCCGCACCCGGGCCACCACCTCGCGGGGGGAGAAGGGCTTGACCACGTAGTCGTCGGCCCCCAGCTCCAGGCCCACCACGCGGTCGGTCTCGTCGCCGCGGCTGGAGAGGATGATCACAGGCAGGCGGGACTGAGCCCGCAGCCAGGACAGCAGCTCGATGCCGTTGCCGTCGGGCAGCATCAGATCGAGCACGATCAGGTCCGCCTGCTCCCACTGGGCCCGGGCCTGGCGCAGGCTGCCCGCCTCGAGCACCGCGAAGCCGTCGCGCCCCAGGGCGTAGGCCAGGCTCTCGCGGATGGCGGGCTCGTCGTCGACCACGAGCACGGTGGTGGGACCGGGCATGGGTGTTCCTGGGGGGAGAGTGGGACGATAGCATGGGTGATGAGTGGGGCTGCGGCTGTAGGCGCGCGACTCAGGTTTCCTCGTCTCGCTGGCTCGCGGCGTAGGCCCGGCGAGCGGCTCGGCGCTGATTGCGGGCGCGCTTGCGCGCCTGGCGGCGCTGGTCCTGGAGCCAGAGCTGCTCCACCTGCTCCCGGGCCCACGGGGTCCTGCGCAGGAACTTCAGGCTGGACTTCACGCTGGGGTCGTTCTGAAAACAGCGGACGGGGACGCGCGCGGCCAGGGCCTCGAAGCCGTGGCGGGCCACCAGTTCCTCCACGATGGCCTTCAGGGTGACGCCGTGCAGGGGGTTGTTGGGCTGCTCACCGGACATCATCGCCCCCATCGCCGTCGGCCAGGGCTCTGTGCAGGGGGCAGTCTTCACGAGGCACCGGCTGCCCGCTCCGGTAGCGTCTCAGCAGCGTGCGGGAGCGCTTTGCGAGCTGCCGCCGCAGCTCTCGGCGGGCCCCTTTGACCCGGGGCACCTTCATGTCGTCGTAGGCGGTGGTCTGGTGGCGCAGCCAGGCGATGACCGCCGCCTCGGCTCGGCGCTCGATGGGGATGCGCTGGGTGCGGGCCACGGTGCCGCTGCCCACCGGGGTGGCGTGGGCGGTCACGGCCGTGGCTACCCGAGCTGCGAGCTCCTGGTGTGTGGGCGCGAAGTCCAGAAACGTCATGACCGCGCCCTCGAAGTCCTCCACATAGGCCCGCTGCGTGCGGTCCCTGCGGGCCTTGGCCTGGGCCTTCCTCCGCGCGTAGGCTGGGGTGGCGCGCTCGGCCTCCAGAGCTTCGCGGACCGCCGCGATCCGGGCGGCCGGCGCCCACACACCGCTGGACATCATTCGTTTGCGGACCTTCACCTGTACGGTCCAGCTCGGTCCCCCGGCCTTGACCCGGCGAGTCAGGGTGGCGTCGCCGGGGGGGAGCTTCTCCCAGTCATCCGGTGGGCGCAGCAGCTCGCCCTCGGTGGTACGCACGGAGCGATCGTCGATGCCGGGGCGCACGATGCGGGTCTGATGGGGCACGGTTCACCCTGGGAGGCGGGCGTGCTGGTATAGCGCCTCGGGGTCAGGTGGGACCCGTCCCACGTTTCGGCAGTCCAAGGGAACGATGCTCGCGTCACGCCATCTCCGATTCATCCTTGGCCTCGTGGGCCTGGGGCTGGTGTGTGTGCTTGTCTCCCAGTGGTGGGTTGCGCGCGCACCCGAGCTGTCGCCGGAAGAGCCCGAGCCGCCTGTGGAGCTGAGCCTCGACGACATGTTGGCCCTGGATCACGAGGTCTGGCTGCGCAGCGAGCTGGGGGAGGGGCTCGATCCTGTGGCCGATGTCGCGGAGGAGGAGGGACTTGGCGTCGAGCTGGTGGAGGAGGCGTTGGAGGTCGCGCGGCGGGAGCGGAGGGCGCTGGAGCGCGGGCTCTGTCCGGAGCGCTTCATCGACGGCAGCTGTCCCTACGGGCAGCTGGTGGACGGCATCTCATGGCACGCAGCGCAGGTGGGTGAGATCAGCGTGGAACACGGGGTGCCGGGCCCCCTCACCGTGGTCGTCCAGGTCACCATCGACGGCTGCCCGAAGCGCACGGATCTGGCTCGGCTCGTCGAACCGGTCATGATGCAGCTGGTCCACAACTTCCCGGATGGCGCCGACGGACTCGAGGCGGAGTTCGTGCACCAGGACTGCTGGGGTGAGCTGGTCGTTGACGGGACCTACGACGGTGTGCGGGTGAGCTACACCGTGGGGCGGTAGGCCACAGGCCCGTGCTACCTTGTGCTGCCCTCAGCCCCCGAAGGTGCCATGCATCCACTCCTGTTGATCGCTGCGCTGGTGGGCTGCACACCGCCCCTCGACACTGCCGACACGGGTGGGGATGAGCCCCCCCTCATCGAAGAGTCTCCCGACCATCTGCTCATCCTCTGCGCCGATCCGCTCATCGAGGTTGGCAGCGACTACGCCGACTACCGCTACCAGACGGGCTGGGAGGTGGAGGCGTTGGCCATGTCTGCGCTGTCGGGAGGAGAGGGCACCCTCGCCGAGTCCGTCACCGCGTACGTCGCATCAGCCCACGAGCTGCTGCCCGAAGACCGCGAGCTGTTCGTGTTGATCATCGGCGACGCCGATCTCGACGATCCCGACAGCACCGACCAGGTCCCCCTGGCCACCGGCCCCCTGGGCTACCTGGGCGACACCCCCCACGTGGACCTGGACGGCGACGGGGTCCCCGACCTGGCCGTCGGCCGGCTGCCCTTCGACGATTCCGAGCAGGTGCGGGACTACCTCGAGCGGGTCCAGGTCTACGAGAGCGGCTACGCCCCCGGCGCCTGGAACCGCCGTGTGGGCCTGTTCACCGGCGAGGGCGGCTTCGGCGATCTGGTGGACGGCCTGCTCGAGTATGTCGCCGGCCAGGTTGTGGAACAGCTGTCCTACGACTTCGACTTCACCGTCACCACCAACATCCCCGGCTCTGACTACTACCTGCCCTGGGACGCCTGGCAGCGGGAGTATGTCCGCCAGCACAGCCAGGGCTTGGCCTACCAGCCCTACCTGGGCCACACCGTGGGCGATCTGCCCTTCGACTCCCTCGAGGAGCCCGCTCGTCGCGGCCTGGTGGCGTACTACTCCTGCTCCGACGGCGCGATCCAGGACGAGGGCGGCCAGGAGAGCGAGAGCCTGGGTGAGACCCTGCTGGCCCATCCATACGGTCCCATGGCCGTCATCGGGGCCACCACGGTCTCCCACCCCTACGGCAACGCCATCCTGGCTCGGGAAGCCAGCCTGGGCATGCTCAACGAGCGCGCCTCCAGCTACGGCGAATTGCTGCGTCAGGCCAAGCACGACATGGTCTATGGCGCCGACGAGTTCCGCGAGCAATTGGACGAGGCCGCGGCGGTGTTCATCGAGGGCCTCCCCGAGATCATCGACAGCCACGTCACCATGTACCTGCTGCTGGGGGACCCCTGCCTCTCGCCCCAGCTGCCAGCCGGGCAGGTGCTGCTGGATGAGCCCGCCGAGGATCTGGCCGCTGGGGACACCCCGGTGGTCAGCGGCCTGGTGAGCATGGAGCGCCATGGCCTGCCCTTCGAGGGCGAGGTGCTGGTGACCCTGGAGGTCAACCGCAGCACCATCATCCACGAGCTGGCCAAGGTGCACCCAGACTGCCTGGATCTCGACGCGTGCCTGGACAACCTGGCCCTGGCCAACGACCACCTGCTCGCCGAGGCCTCCGGGACGGTGGTGGACGGCCGCTTCGCGGTGGAGCTGACCCTGCCCGCCGAGCTGCCCGACTCCGAGTTCTACTTCCTGCGCGCCCTGGCGTGGGACGCGGAAGGGGACGCGACAGGCTTCGTCGAGGTGGACGTGGACTGAGGCGCTAGCCTTTCCTCGCCCACCCCATGTAGTTCATCACCAGCAGTGGACCGCGCCGGAACTGCAGGGTCTCCCCGAGCTGCTTCCAGCTCCCTCTTCCTCGCTTGATGGCGATGACCGCAGCCAGGCGGCGCAGGTTGGCCATGGGTCCCAGATCCGGGCTCATGCCCACCATGCCCCGGGGCTCCATGCCGTGCTCCCTCAGCAGCTCTTCGAGCTCGCGGGGCTTGATGAACTGCTCCCAGACGTGCAGGTGATCAGGCATCACGCCCAGCAGGGGCCAGTCCTGAAGC
>CAZHIK010000037.1:0-7905 GCA_964532635.1 uncultured Enterobacterales bacterium | reverse complement strand
GCAGCCCGGTGATGAGCAGCCTGGACAGCCAGGTGCGGTTGATGGTGTCGAACAGGAAGGTGCCCCCTGGGCGCAGCACTCGACCGCACTCGGCGACGGTGGCGCTGATGTCGTCCACGTGCTCGAGCACGTCGCAGCAGCAGACCAGGTCGAAGGTGGCGTCATCCGCGGGTATGGCCTCGCCTCTCCCCGAGCGGTACTCGATGGCGAGACGCCGCTCGGAGGCGTGGGCCCGCGCCGCCGCCAGGCTTCCCTCCGAGGGGTCCACCCCCACCACCCGGCAGCCCCGCTCGGCGAGGGCTTCCGAGAACAGCCCGCCCCCGCAGCCCAGGTCCAGGGTCTCGAGCCCTTCGAGCCCTTCTGGCAGGATCTCGTCGAGGTAGTCCAGCCGCACCGGGATCATGCCTGCCAGCAGGTGCAGGTGTCCATCTTCGTCCCACCAGCAGTGGGCATCGCGGTCGTAGACGGTGTTGTCCACGCGGTTCGAGCGCATGGTCACTCGCGCAACAGCAGCCGATGCATCAGACGCCAGGCGTCGGGATTCAGGAAGTAGCTGTAGTGAGTGTAGCCCGGCAGCTCGATGTTCTCTGCCCCCGGTACCTGGCCGCCTTCGCCGGGCAGCACGATCAGATCGGACGCGCTCCACAAGGCCACCAGCCGGGGCAGCTCGGGGTGCTCGTCCCACGGCAACTGGCGGGCCAGGCGCTTCACCACCGGGGACTCCGGCCGCAGCTCGGTGGTGGGCGTGGTGGCCCCCAGCCGCGCGGTGTAGGTGCCGCTGTGGGGGGAGGCCATGGTGATCACGGTGCCGACTCGAGACGCGGTGGCGGGCTCCTCGACGGCCAGGCGGGTGACCAGACCCCCCATGCTATGGGCGATCACATCGATCCTGGCGTCGTCGTCCAGCTCGTTGCGCTCTACCACTGCGGCCAGGAAGTCCCGCAGCAGGTTGGCCATCAGGTCCAGGTTCTCGGCGCTGCCGAAGTCGATGGCGTACACCCGCTTGCGACCCTTGACAGCCAGGTACTGGCGCAGAGCCATGAAGTTGCCCGGGTGACCCGCCAGGCCGTGCACCAGCACGATGGGGTGGTGGCCGTCGTCCGGCAGGGGCTCCACGCTGGTGGCCCGGGGACCCAGCGTGGAGCCCCATCACCGGCAGCTGAGCCAGGTGCTTGCGGGCGTCGGGGTCCACGGCCTGGTAGGCGGCTGCGGCGCTCTGGCCGGTCTTGACGGCTGCCTGGCCGATTGCGGAGCCCACGGTCCCGAAGAAGCGGCCAGTGGCGCTCCAGAAGCCGGAGCCTTCGCGCTCTGGGGTGTCCTGGGGCACGAGATCGAGGTCTTGTTCGTCGCTCATGGCTTCCCTCTGTTGGGTGGGGAGGCGTGGACTATCGCGCATTCTTCACCGAGTTGTCTGAGCGGTGTAGGGGAGGGGTTCATCCCCTCCCGTTCGAGTCGGGTGGTCCGGGCGGGGGTCAACCCCGCCCCTACATTTCGGAAGCGGCGTGTGAATAGAATGTGCGCAGGAGCCCTCCATGCCCACCCCCGCCACCCTGGACGCAGATCGCATCGTCGTGGTCCTGTCGGACATCGAGCTGGGCGACGGTGGAGTGGAGGACGAGTTTCCTCACGACGAGTGGCTCATCGGGCTGCTCGAGCACTACCAGCAGGGTCGGTTCCGCGACCTGCCTGTGGACTTCGTGTTCAACGGCGACAGCTTCGACCTGATCAAGGTGCCCTACCTGGGCGCATGGCCCCACCACGTCACCAGCCAGGTGGCGCTGACCAAGATGGCCTCCATCGTGGGCGCCCACCCGGGCTTCTTCGCGGGGCTGCGCGGCATCCTGGCCCACCCCGACGCACCTCGCCGGGTCCACTTCGTGGTGGGCAACCACGACGCCGATCTGCTCTTCCCTTCCGTGCAGGCCCTGGTCCGCTCCACCTTGGGCGGGCAGGGGGTGCACTTCCCGGGCCTCGACATGCGCATCGGCAAGGTCTGGCTCGAGCACGGCAGCCAGCAGGACGTCATGTTCCGCATGGATCCCGAGCGGCCGTTCGTGACCATCGACGGCGAGCGGCTGCTCAAGCTGCCCTGGGCATCCGTGGCCCTGCTCGACACCCTGATCCCCCTGCGACCGTGGTTCTACTTCCACGATCGTCTGCGCCCCAAGAGCAGGGTGATGGACCTGGTGCCCGAGATCCGCGAGCTGATCCTCGACCGGGTCCGCAAGTACTGGGGCCTCGACTTCTGGCGGGACTTCCTGATCGAAGACGATCCGCTGCTCGAGATCGATTGGACCATGGTCCGAGAAGTCTTCTGGCGCTTCGCCACGACCAACACCGAGGTCCACCTGGATCCCGAGTGGCTGGCCCAGACCGTGGAGCACTCCGACGCCCAGCTGTTCGTGGTGGGCCACCTGCACGCGGCGGGCAGCCACGAGCACGGCGGAAAGCGCATCATCCAGCTGGGCCCTATGCGCGACGAGTACGAGCTGGACGAGACGGGCACCCGCTTCGAGCCGCGCTTGAAGCAGATCCTGGAGATCCGGCTGAAGGACGAGCGGGTTCACGGTCTGGTGAGCCACGAGATCCTGGGCCCGCCCCGCGACGACGGCTCCATCCCCCGCACCCTGTGGGACGTGTTGGACGAGGTGGAGGCTGCGGTGGAGATGTTCGGCGATCTGGAGTCGGCGACCGCGGAGCACGAGGATCCCGCGGGGGAGTAGATGTTCCGCCTCTTCGGCCCCAAGCCCGCCGCTTTGCCGCCTCCGGAGAGGATGGAGTGGATCCTCACGGCCTGGCGCTGGCTCGAGCGCCACCTGGGCCAGGGGCGCGGCCTGCCGCCCCTGCCCATCGTGTTGCCCACTCCCGAGAGCATGCCGGTGCCCATGGCCCATGGCCACCAGCTGGCCCTGAACATCTCGGGCTTCGTGCAGGCGCGGGCTGGATTGCAGGGCTGGCACTGCGCGCTCGAGCCCCAGGCCGTCGATCCCATGCGCGACCTGGCCCTGCGCACCGGCGGGCGCCACAGCTCCAAAGGCGCGGCGGGGACCTTCCAGGTAGGCGAAGGGCGGGCCATCATCACCTACGATCCGGATCAGCTCGACAACCTCGAGAGCTTCGTGGCGCTGATGGCCCACGAGTGGAGCCACCACCTGTTGGCCCTGGTCCACGCCCCCCGCCCCGGCGGTCCCGAGGTGGAGGAGCCCCTGACGGATCTGTGCGCGGTGTACCTGGGCTTTGGCGTCTTCCAGGCCAACGCCGCGTTCAGCTTCGGGCAGTACTCCGAGGGCGTGGGGGGCGGCTGGCAGGCGCGATCCCTGGGCTATTTGGGCCAGAAGGGCTCGAGCTTCGCGTTGGCGGTGTCGGCCGCGGCCGTGGGTAGTCCACCCAGGAGCGTACGACGGCACCTGGGGGCCAATCCCCGGGCTTGGTTCACCGAGGGGCTCCGGGAGCTGAGGCGGCGGGAGGGGTGAGGCCCCTCCTTCATTGCGCGCCGACTGCCAGTAGCTCCCGCACAGCGAGGTAGGCCGGCTTGGGCTCCAGGTGCTCATCCAGCAGTAGGGGAGCGTTGGGGGCCAGCGCGTCGTAGGGCGCTGTGCTGTCCAGCCAGCTGTGGCTGTCGTCGATGCCCCAGGTGGTCAGGCCGGTGCAGCGGGGCTCCGCCAGGCACGCTTCGGCCAGCACGCCGTAGGCTTCGGCCTGGGCGTCGAACAGCTCCATGCCCGCGTTGGTCTGCTCGAGCAGGGCCGTGCGGGCCATGTCGATCTCGGTCAGCTCCACATCCAGGCCGAGCGCGGCGATGTCATGGATCAACGCGCCGAGGACATCGGGATCGGGGACCTCCACGTAGAGGTGGGCCTGGATGCCCGCGCCGTGCAGCGGCGCGCCCTGGGCCAGCAGTTCCTCGAGCAGGGCCACGAAGTTCTGGGCTTTCTCGCCCCCGTAGTCGCTGACCACGTACTCGTTGATGAACAGCCGGGCGTCGGGATCGGCGGCGTGGGCGGCTTCGAGGGCGTGGTTGATGTACTCGGAGCCCATGGCCTCGAAGAACACGCTCTCGTCCATCCCGGAGCCCCCGGGGGACAAGGGCTCGTTGATCACGTCCCAGGACTCCACCCGGCCCGCGTAGCGGGCCACCGTGGCTTGGATGTGCTCGGTGATGAGCGAGGCCATGACGGTCTCCGGATCGTCGGCCTCGGCGGTCAGCTCGTCGAGATCCCCCGGGTGGCCATGGCCTGGGGATTGACCCCAGACCAGGGCGTGGCCGCGGATGCGCAGCCCTGCGCTGTGGGCCCAGTCCACGAAGGCGTCGGCGCGCTCGAAGTCACAGGCGTCGTGGGTGGGACAGATGGCGCCCCACTTCATGGCGTTCTCGGCGGTGACCGAGTCGAAGTGGGTGAGCACTGCTTGCTGTCGGTCTTCGTCCACGCCGTTGGGCACGGCCGCGCCGGCGTGCACACCCCGGGCGCGGGCGGTCTCGGCCAGGGTGCAGTCGGCCCCCGCCTCGAGGCAGGGGTGGGTCGGTCCGGTGTCCACGGTGGGGCTGCCGGTGTCAACCTTCGAGGAGGGCTCACAGGCCAGCGCACCCACCAGCGGGAGTGCGGCTCGGAGCCTCACCGCTCCACCCCGGTGAACAGTACGCCGACGCGCTCCCCCTGGACCTGTTCCGCCATGTCCAACACGCCGGCGAGGCCAGAGGTGCCCGTGGGGTCCGCGGGGATGGGCGTGTGGGCCCGGGCCAGGGTGTTGGCCCTGATCAGTCGATCCTCGTTGACCACCACCGGGCTCCCGCCGCTGTCGTTCATGCCGACCACCGCGGCGTACCAGTCGTAGGTCTCGTCGTCCAGGATGCCGTGGGCCACGCTGTGGGGTGTGCTGTCCCAGGGGCGCATCAGCTCGGAGCGGTGGGTGCGCGCCCAGGCCAGGGCGGCCTCGGGGCCCGCGTCTCCCCCCAGCCGGTCCTGGAAGCGCAGCCAGGCCTTGGCCAGGGGCCATGCCGACAGGGTCTGCACCAGGTGCAGCCGCGGGAGGTGCTCGAGATCGCCGGCGTCCACCGCTTCTTGCAAGCCCGCGCCCACGCCCGAGGCCAGGGCCGCGCCGCCCACCTGCACAAAGAGGCGGTCCAGGGATCTGTCGCGGGTCTGCTCCGCCAGCTCCCAGCCGATGGTCATGCCGCCTTCGATGGTCAGGCCGTTGTCCGGACCCTGGCAGGTAAAGGGCAGGGCACCCCCGTCCACCGCGGCGACGAAGCCGTGGTAGCAAGGGTCGCCGGGGGGCGAGTCCGGGCCGCGGGCGCAGACGTTCAGCTCGGCGCCCAGGGCATCGAGGCGGGCCACCACCGCGGGGGTGGCGTCGGGGGGGATGAACACCCGCAGCGGCCGCTCGGCCGCCCGAGCCACCACGGCGGCAGCCAGGGCCGCGTTGCCGCAGCTGGCGATGGCCAAGGGCTGGTCCTTGGACACGCCCCCCACCTCGAGGTGCAGGGCCACGCCGAACAGGTGGCGGGCCTTGTGGGAGCCCGAGACGTTGCCGGTCTCGTCCTTGACCCACAGCTCGCCGGGGTGCTCGCATGCCCGGGCCAGGGCGGGCTGCTCGCTCCAGGGGGTGACCACGAAGCCGGCGCCGTCCACGGCGGCCACCGCCGCGTCCAGGCGCTCCACCAGATCGACGAAGCGCTGATCGCTCCAGCCCGCGGCCTGGGCTCTGGTGTAGCTGTGCAGCCGGTGACGATAGCGCAGGAAGGGGTTGCCTGCGGGCACCCCACCAGGCAGCGGCGCTGGCGCCACCAGGCGGCGCACCAGCACGTGCTCGCCATCGTCGGAGCCGCGGAGGTGGCAGGAGTAGGGGCGTACCGGATCCGCCGGCAGCGCCCCACAGAGGCAGCGGAGGGAGGTGGTCATGGAGGATCAGCGCCGGATGAGGATGTCCATGTAGGCGGTGCCGGGGTTGTCGCTGGTGGTGCAGCTGGCGACGGCCTCGAGGAGGCCCACGCGGATGGTGTCGGTGGACTCGCTGCGGGCGATGGTCCAGTCGTAGCCGCCGATGTAGGTGGTGGCGCTTGTGTAGTCGGTGGTGGACATGCCACAGAGGCTCGCGCCCCAGTTCAGGGCTACGCCCCAGCTCTCGCTGGCGAACTGCATCCCGATGTTGTTGCAGCCGGTGAGGCTGCTCGGGTAGGTGCAGTGGCCGTGGGCAGAACCTGAGGCGTAGGAGAAGAGGGCTTCGGTCCAGCTGAATCCCTCGCTGTTGTAGTAGGTGGTGTCGTAGCTGGTGCCCCAGACCGCCACGTCCTCGCCCACCAGGGTCCAGCCGCCGCCGTCGCTGGTCATGTCGCAGTAGTAGCTGCCGTCGTCCAGCTCGTAGGTGCCGTCGGCGGCGCTGGGATCGTCGTCGAGGATCTCGGAGCAGTCCTCGGCGGTGCAGGAGCCGCCGGTGCCCAGGACGCCGTCGTCCGCGGTGCCGTCACAGTCGTTGTCCGCGCCATCGCAGACCTCGGAGGCTCCGGGATTGACGCCGTCGTCGTCGTCGTCGCAGTCGGTGTCGTCGGAGACGTAGCCGCTGGGCTCGGAGCAGGCCTCGGTGGTGGTGCTGTCGTCACCGTAGCCGTCGAGATCGGCGTCGATGTACCAGGTAGCGGCGTCCACGGCGTCGTCCTCGTCGACGGTGCCGTCGCAGTCGTCGTCCACGCCGTTGCAGTACTCGTCGGCGCCTGGGTAGACCTCGTCATCACCGTCGTCGCAGTCGCCGTCGTCGGGGCTGTAGCCGGAGGGCACGTCGCAGTCGTCGGTCGTGCTGGCCGTCAGGCCGTAGCCGTCGCTGTCGTCGTCCAGGTAGTAGGTGGTGGTGACGCCTTCGTCGGTGGTTCCGTCGCAGTCGTTGTCCACCGCGTCGCAGACCTCTGTGGCGGCGGGGCTGATGCTGCTGTCGCCGTCATCGCAGTCGGTGGCGTCGGCCACGTAGCCGCTGGGCTGGCTGCAGGCGGCGGTGGTGCTGCCTGCGTCGCCGTAGCCGTCGCTGTCGTCGTCGGCGTACCAGGTGTCTGCGTCCACTGCGTCGTCTTCGTCTGTGGTGCCGTCGCAGTCGTCGTCTTCGCCGTTGCAGTGCTCGTCGGCGCCCGGGTACTGGGTGGCATCGCTGTCGTCGCAGTCCACCGCATCGACCACGTAGCCAGTGGGTTGGGAGCAGGCCTGGGTGTCCGCAGTGCCGTCGCCGTGGCCGTCGCTGTCGGTGTCGGCGTACCAGGTGCTGGCGTCCAGGGCGTCGTCCTCGTCGGTGGTGCCGTCGCAGTCGTCGTCCTCGCTGTTGCAGTACTCGTCCGCCCCTGGGTATTGCGCGTCGTCGCCGTCGTCGCAGTCGGTGTTGTCGGCGACGAAGCCGCTGGGCTGCTCGCAGGTGGCGGCGGTGTCGGCCGCGTCGCCGTGGCCGTCGCCGTCGTCGTCGGCGTACCAGGTGGAGACGTCCACCGCGTGGTCCTCGTCGATGGTGCCGTCGCAGTCATCGTCCACGCCGTTGCAGTACTCGTCGGCGCCCGGGTACCGGGCGTCGTCGGTGTCGTCGCAGTCGCTGTCGTCGGCGACGTACCCCGTGGGCTGTGCGCAGGCGGTCGTGGTGGTGGCGGCGACGCCGTAGCCGTCGCTGTCGCTGTCGGCGTACCAGGTGCTGGCATCGTCGGCGTCGTCCTCGTCGACGGTGCCGTCGCAGTCGTTGTCCACGAAGTCGCACAGCTCGGGCACACCCGGGTTGATCAGGGCGTCGCTGTCGTCGCAGTCGGTGTCGTCGGCCACGAAGCCGCTCGGCTCGTAGCAGGCCACGGCAGTGGTGCTGGTGCTGCCGTAGCCGTCCCCGTCGCCGTCGGCGTACCAGGTGCTGGCGTCGTCGGCGTCGTCCTCGTCGACCGTGCCGTCG
>CAZHIK010000036.1:0-22580 GCA_964532635.1 uncultured Enterobacterales bacterium | reverse complement strand
GTCGAGCCCGCCATCCTCGAGCTCGAGGACGAGGAGCTGATCGAGGTCGGCGGCGCCGAGGACATCTTCTCCCTCGAGGTCGAGGACGAGGAGGCCATCAGCGCCTGGTTCGAGGGCGTCCCCCTCTGAGCGCGATCTGCGGTTGACGATGCGCTTCGCCCCCGGTACAAGGGGCCCAACGAGGTGTTTGTGGAGACCGCCTGCTAGCGCCCTGACCGCCACGATGTGTCAGGACCGGCCCCAAATCGCCAGCTGACGCTGGCCCGCTGCGGTTTTGCACCGCAGCCACACTCCACGAGCCACCAAGAGATCTCAGCCATGTCTCGAGCTCGACTCGGGCGCACCGAGCGCCACACACACGAGCCCTCGGGCTTCGTGTGCCTGCACTGCGGCACCACGGTCTCCAGCCACGCCGCAGGTACCTCCCATCGCAACCACTGCCCCCGCTGTCTCTGGAGCGCGCACCTCGATCTGACCCCTGGGGATCGACGCTGCGCGTGCCGAGGCCCCATGGAGCCCATCGCCGTCTGGGTGCGCCCCGACGGTGAGTGGGCCCTGATCCACCGCTGCACCCGCTGCGCGACCTTGCGCTTCAACCGCATCGCAGGTGATGACGATCCTGTCCAGCTCGAGGCGCTGGCTCAGCGTCCCCTGCAGCGACCCGCCTTCCCCTGGAGGAGACCATGAACCCACAACTGACCGCCCTGGGCTGGACCCCCGAGCGCTCCCAGCACCTCGCCCACTTGCCCACAGAAGCCCGGCCCGCCCGGGTGACCCGCGCCAGCCGCGACCGCTTTGTCGTGGAGGGCGCGGTCACCGGCGACGCCCGGCTGGCTGGCGCCCTCCACGGCCAGGACCGGCCGGTGGTGGGTGACTGGGTGTTGGTGGACGCCCGCCCCGGCGACACCCTGCTCACGATCGTGGAGCTGCTGCCGCGGCGCTCCTGGCTGGGTCGGCGCGCAGCCGGGAGCGAGCACCGCGGCCAGCTGATGGCCACCAACCTGGACCAGGTCTGGGTGGTCTGCGGCCTCGACCGGGACCAGGGCCTGCGCTCCATCCGGCGCTACCTGACCCTGGTCCTCGACGGGGGCGCCCAGCCTCTGGTGGTGCTGAACAAGCTGGACCTGTGCCCGGATCCCATCGGTGCGCGCTCGCGGGCCGAGGCCGAGGCCGGCGACGCCCCCGTGGTCGCCGTGAGTGCCCTGGACGGGGACCTGGGTGAGCTGGAGGACCGCCTGATCCCAGGGGGCACCTTCTGTCTGGTGGGACCCTCGGGCGTGGGCAAGTCGACCCTCTGCAACCGCCTGCTCGGACGCGCGGATCAGTCCACTGGCGCGGTCCGGGAAGGCGACGCCCGGGGTCGACACACCACCTCGGAGCGCGCCTTGCTACGACTCGACGGTGGTGCGCTGCTGATCGACACCCCTGGTCTACGGGAGATCGGGCTGTGGCTGGAGGCTGACGGCCTGGACCGGAGCTTCCGAGAGATCACCTCCCTCGCCCAGCGCTGCCGGTTCCGGGACTGCACCCACGACAACGAGCCCGGCTGTGAGGTGCGGGCCGCCCTCGAGCGGGGCGAGCTGCCCGCCGAGCGCTTCCTGAGCTGGCTGGAGCTGCAAGCCGAGGTCCGCTCCCAGCGACAGCGCGCCAAGCAGAGCAACAGCAAGCGGCGCTTCAAGGAGATCTCGAAGCATGTCCGGCGCCTGAAGAAGGGGCGAAGACGCGGTTGAGCCCGGATGAGGTCAACGCCTGGCCTTCTCCGGGCTACTCCTCAGGTGTTCCCACCGCGGAGTCGCCCATGTCTCTTCGCCACACGCCGCTCGCGCTGTTGCTGGCCGGCTGCCCCGCCGCCCCCCTCGATACGGGATCGATGCCCGATGATCCCGTCGAGCACGCCCTGTGGCGTGTGGGCCAGGTGGACGCCCAGCTGGGCGGAGATCTGGGCGCCCTGTCACGCTTGGCCGATGGTGTGGACGACGCGGAGCTGGCGGCCCTCGAGGATCTGGCCACCGTAATCGAGACCGCCGACGACGAGGATCCCCGCGCCGTGGCCCTGCTGCGCTCCCTTCCCGCCACAGGCTTCGTCGGCGCCGACCAAGCCCCCACGGTGGACGGCGCTGGCGAGGACTTCGCCGCCGCACCCCGGGTCGGCAAGCCCGAGGGTCGTGTCGACGGCAGCGTGGACATCCTCGAGGTGTCCGGCCTGGTGTCCGACGGCACCCTCTACCTGCGCATCGAAGTCTCTGGCGAGCTGAGCGAAGACGTGGCCCTGGGCTTCTTCCTGGACCACGGCCCCGGCACCCTGGGCGTCGACGAGATCCTGCTCTGGCGCCAGGGGGCCACCCTGAGCACCTACGCCTACCGCTGGGAAGGCCCTCTGATCGCAGACGGCTGGCAGACGGTGTCCCCCCCCAGTGGTGCCGAGCTGGCCATGGTGGGCTCGGTGGCCGAGCTGGCCCTGCCCCTGGCCGAGCTGGCCCCAGACCTCGGCGATGGCGTGCTACGGGTGCAGGCCATCGCCTACGACGTGGTCGCGGGCGCCTACGGCCTGGCCCCCAACCTGGCTCTGCGCAGCGAGCCAACCCACGGCCCCATCGAGGAGCTGCTGGAGCTGGCCATGGTGGCCGACGTACTGGCGGACCCAGCCCTGGCGGTGGGCTCGGCCCTGGCCGAGGCCCCGGTGCGCCTGGTCGTGGATCCACAGCTGCTGAACACCGCGCGGGCCGACGGCGCGGACTGGTACGCCTACGGCATCAGCCTCGAGGCCCTCGAAGACCTGGACATCTGGCACAAGGCGGCCTGGTCCTGGCGCGGCCTCGAGACCACCATGTATGGCACCCTCCCCCTCTACGCCCTACCCTGGCAGCTGGACGCCGAGGGCTACGCCCACGACTTCCTCACCGCCGAGCAGCTCGAGTGGTGGGTGGCGCTGGCAGATGGCGAGGGCTTGCTGGCCAGCGACGACCTGGGCACCACCGTGGCCACCGTCGAGGACTGGATGGACGTGGCCCAGGACTACCGCACCTACACCGAGGCCATGGAGGCCTTCTGCGCCAAGGGCTGGCTGGACGAAGAGCTCTGCGAGGACTGGCGCAAAGAGGTGGAGGCCGGCGAGGACTACCTGGGCGAGGTGATGGGCCAGCCCTACTACTACTACGAGAGCACCCCCGCGGTGCAGCAGCGGATGTGGGAAGAGCGCGGCGCGCTCTACGGAGACTGTGGCAGCCACACCGCGGTGGTGGCCACCATCCTGCTGGGCCTGGGCATCCCCGTGGCACCGGGTCAGTACGTGGCAGACGAAGGCTGGGTGATCCACAACTTCCCCATCTACCTCGACGCCGAAGCGGGCCTGTGGCGCTCCCATCAGCTGCCCTGCTGGGCTCAATACGCCGACGATGGCGCAGCGTTCTACCAGTACGTGGCCCCACGCCACATGGAGGACATGCTCAGCGTCGAGTTCGACTCGGCCAACGGCTATGGCGCTGGCTCCATCCGCTACCACCACACCACCTTCGGCGAGCTGTGCGACCGCCTCAACGCCGGTGTGTCGGTGGAGGAGATGGAGGGGATGCTCTTCGAGCGCTGGTGGGCCGAGGAGCTGTAGCGTCCTGGGCGCGGGGCAGCAGAGGCACCGGCGGACGGCCGGGATCGATGCCGGCGGTCTCGAGGCTCAGCCCGAACTCCAGCTCACAGGTCGGCCGGTCCCACTGCGGGCAGACGTCCTGCACCGGAGCCTCGGTGTAGGCGTCCAGTGGCTCGAGGCAGGCGCCACCCTGGACCAGCAGATCCGGGTCGTTGCCCGACCATGAATTGCCCGCGAGCCAGGCCGATGCGTCGTCCAGGAACAGGCCAGCACCATGGTTTCCAGAGATGAGGTTGTCCTCGAGGAGCAGCCCCTCCCCCCCGTCCCAGGCCACGAGCCCGCTGCCGAACACGCCATCCCCGCAGCGGGTCGTGCCTCCGTGAGCCACCCCTGCGCTCCCTGACAGGGTGCTACCCGAGATCCGGTAGCTCCCCCCCCCCGCGAGCCAGACCGCGCCCACGAGGTTGTCGCTGACCACGCTGTCAGCGAGCAGCAGCGAGGGAGCCGTGAGGCCCCGGGCCTGCTGCTCCGCCGCATAGACACCCACACCGCCCCCCAGGTTCGCACCCTCGAGGGTACCGCGGATGGTGCAGGCGGTCAGCTCCAGGGCGCCTCCGTGGTTGGTCACCGCCCCCGCGAACTGGTTGTCCACCAGGGAGCAGCCGGTGCAGACCAGCCTCGAACCAGCGCTCACAGCCCGGACACCCGGCCCCTCGTTGCCACGAGCTTCGAGCCCGTGCCCCACCACCGTCGCGCCCAGCTGGGCACCGACACCGATGGCGACCATGCCCTCCGCTCCCCACGCCGCGATGGTGTCGGCGACGGTCGAGTCGCTCACCACCGCGAGGGTACCAGGCTCGTAGGCCACCAGCCCCGCCCCGTGGTTGCTGGCCAGCAGGCAGTCCTCGACCATCAGGGAGGCGCCGGCCTGCGCCGAGATCCCATATCCGCCCAGCCCGACCGCATCGGGCGAGGTGTCGCGGATGGTGCTCCCCCGCAGCTGGACCTCGGTGCCGGGGTGGCCGAGCTGCAGGCCCACGGATGTGTTTCCGATGATCCCACAGTCCTCCGCGACCAGCGAGGCACCCTGGGTCACCTGCACTCCGAAGCCGGACTCCACGCCTGCGATGGGCCGGGTGTCCTCGACGACCGTACGCAGGAGCGTCACCTCGGTGCCGGCATCGAAGACCGCGACACCCAGGGCGGTGTTGCCACGGATCACGCAGCCATCGGCCCACAGGCTCGCCCCGCCGTAGACGTCGATGCCGAAGCCGAGGAAGTCCCCCTCGCTCGGCAGGGTGTCCCGGACCACGGTGTTGGAGATGGCGACCGCCGTGCCCTCGTCGAAGGCCAGGATGCCCGTGCCCCGGTTCCCCACCAGCTCGCAGTCGCACAGCTCCAGGACCGCTCCATCGTTGATCTGGACACCGTGCCCTTGATCCCCGCTCGGGGACGCTGTGGTCCCCCGGACCGTGCTACCCGCCAGCGCGACCACGGTGCCCGCGCCCATGGCGCGGATGCCAACGGACGCATTCCCCGCCAGGACGCAGCCTTCCGCGGTGAGGGTCGCCGCCCCCTCCACCGAGATGCCGTAGCCGGAGCGGCCGTCCGCCCCGCCCCGGGTGTCCCCCACAGCGGAGTCCCACAGCGCGACCCGGCTGCCCTCTCCGGAGGCCCCCAGCCCGCACTCCGCGTTGTCCCACAGCGAACAGCTCTCCGCCTCCAGGAGCCCACCGGCCTTGACGAGGACGCCGTAGCCGCCATCCCCCGCGCTGTCGGGCCGTGTGTCACGGACGGTGACGTCCAGGAGCCGGACCTCCGTGCCATCATCCTGGACCAGGATCCCCAGGCCGGTGGCGGCGACCACATCGCTGCGCTCTACATCGAGCACCGCGGGCGCCATGGGATTGCCACTGTACGCGGCCAGCCCGAACCAGGCGCTCTCCTCGACGCGCGCGTCGGCCAGCCGCAGGGTACCGGACGGAACCAGCACTCCCAGGTAGGGCGAGCCCTGGACGGTCAGGCCCGACACCCGCACCTCGCTGTGTCCGGTGTTGACGGTGATGCCCGCGGTGCTCTCGTCTCCCGCCGTGGCGTCCACGATCACCAGCTCCCGACAGCGGCCCGCCAGCTGCACGTCGGCGTGCTGGGTCCCGAGGGTCAAGACCTCCGGGTAGCTCCCCGCCGCCACCACCACCGGGCCACCGCCGTGGGAGCCTGCGAGATCCAGGGCGGACTGTATCGAGGTGAGCGGAGCGTCCGAGCTCCCATCCCCCCCCTCGGCGACCGCGGCGTCCACGTACACCGTGGCCTCATCCACCGGCAGGTCTCCCCAGGTTCCGGTGCCACAGGCCGCGGGCACGCAGCGGCCGCCGTCGTCGATGAAGCCGCTGGCACAGTCCTGCCCGGTGGTCCCACCTCCTCCCCGTGGAGCCGGATCGCACGCCAGGGCCACGATCCACAGCACCTGCAAGCCGTGGAGCGATCGGCTGCGGTGATGTCGGGCACAGCGCATTCCGCGACTCCTGCCTGCTCGATGCTACCACCTTGTCTACCGCGTACAAAGCTCGCTACCGTGGAACCGCGCACCTGCGCTCGGGCGCCCCTATCTCCGCGCCTTCAGCCGCTCCTGAACCACGGCCCAGACCGCACCGGCGTCGGTGTTGACGTCGTCCCATCGGCCGTCGAAGCGGCCACAAAAGCTGGACTGCAGCACCTCGGGCAGCATCTTCTTCTCCTGGCCCCGCATCAGGGGGTGCTCGAGGTAGATGCAGGCCTCGTCGGTGGCCCGCACGCTCAAGCTGGCCAGCAGCTCGGGGGATCGGCGCACCGCGTCCGCCACACCCACGATCTGGGCGATGAGCTTCTTGGATAGCTCGGGATGGCGCGCCACCAGGATCTTCACCTCCTCCTCGGGTGGGGGGTAGTCCATCTGCAGCGGCGCGAAGCGGTCCAGCTGGGCTGCGTCGATGGCGAAGGTGGCGCTGAACTCCCGGCCACGGTTGACCGCAGCGATGAACTGCACGTTGTCGGGGATGGGCAGAAAGCGGTTGTCGATGGGGTGGAAGACCCGGCGGGTGCTGTCCAGGGCGGGCATCAGGGCGTTGCGGGCGCTCTCCTGGCAGCGGTTCAGCTCGTCCAGGAACACGAGGTAGCGCCGCCTGGGCTGCTCCCCCGCCCGCTCGAGGGCCAGCAGCACGTCGGTCTTGACGAAGTCGGTGACCGGCTGGCCGGTGCTGGACGCCCGCACCTGGATCGTGGCGAAGAAGTCGGTGGCTTCCACCACCGCGCCGCAGTTGAAGAACACGAACTCCATGCCCAGGCTGGCGGCGATGCTCCGGGCCAGCACGGTCTTGCCGCAGCCCTGCGGCCCGTCGAGCAGGATGTTGAGCCCGCTGTCCAGGGCGATCTGCAGCTTCCTGGCGATCACGGGATCCAGGTAGACCCCCTTGATGTGGAAGGGTGCGGCCCCGGACCACTCCACGATGATGGCGCCGCGGTCCTCCCGCTTGGGCTTGTCCACCCGGACCACCTTCACCAGACAGGGCATGCCTGCCATGACGCGGCCGTCGTCGGTGAGCACCACCTTGGGCGCACGCTTGCCGTCCAGGTGGGTGGCCCGCAGGGGGAACTTGCTGCCCTCGACGGGGTTGTCCCAGAAGGTGGCCTCGAAGACCCGCCCCTCCTTGATCTCGTGGATCTCCAGCTTGCCCATGATGCCTCCAGCTGTCTCAGGTACGAAGCGCCCGGCGAACCAGGCGTGCGATGATGGTTCCGAAGCTGCGAACGGCCACGTCGACGTTGGCCTCGTCCAGCTCGATGTAGTGGGTGAAGCAGCGCTCGTGCAGGGGCTTCACGGCCACCTGGGCCACGCAGAGCCCCCGCCGCTCGAGGCTCCGCACCAGGGCCGCCAGGGCCGTCGTGGAGCACTCCGTGGGGAGCCCGTCGCTGATCATGACCAGCAGCCGCGCCCGCCGATGGCTCGCAAAGGCCAGCTCGGCGAGGTGGGCCAGCCCCGCAGCGTCGTTGTTGCCGCCCTCGATGGGCAGTGAGGCCACAGCACAGCGCTCCGCGTCCCCGGCGTCGTAGATGGTGGTGTCGGTGAAGCCGATGATGCGAAGGTCCACGCCCCGCAGCCCCCGGGCCGCGTCCGCCAGCAGGGACGCGAAGAGCTTGGCCTTGTCCATGCTCCGCTCACTGGCCATGGAGCCCGAGCAGTCCACGGCGATGCCCAGGAACAGGTCGGTGGCGTGGACCCGCTCCCTCGCCACCAGGATGCGAGGGTCACCGTGGGTGACGACAGCTCGAGCCCTGGTGCGATCGAAGCGTGAGCCCCGCAACCGCCCCCCCTGAGCCTCGAGCCGCAGCCCCAGCTCCTCGAGGTAGCCCCGCATACGCCGGGCGTGCCGTGCCACCTGGGCCCCCAGGGCCCGGCGCGCGGCGGGATCGTACTTCGAGGGCTGCACGTGCTTGATGGGCCTGAAGCGCTCGTCCTCCCCCACGTTGAGCACCGCCGGGCCCACCCGGCCACGCTGGGCACCATCGCCCCGCTTGCGCGGCGGTCGCAGGATGCGCCGGACCTCCCGCTGGACCTCGCCGTCGCTGATGGAGTCGCCAAAGACATCCTGCTCCCGTCGCTCGCCCGTCAGGCCCTCGTGCCCGCCGAGCATGCCCGCCAGATCGCTGCTGCCGCCGAAGATGCGCCGCAGCTCGCGAGCGATGCCCAGCAGAGCGTCAGGCTGGCTGTCCCGGAAGCGGCCGCCGAACAGGTCCAGGGCCTCGGCCACCTTCGGATCTCCATGGCGATCCCCCAGCCCCATGCGCAGCGCGCGCATGAAGCGGGCGAAGCTGTCGCCGCCGCGCTCGAGGGCCCGCAGCAGCTGGCCGGAACCGATGCGCACGCAGTCGGGCTTCCAGCCCAGCTGCAGGCGCGTGCGGACCAGCACGGCGAAGGCCTGCAGGTGCAGGGCTTCCACCAGCTCCTCCACCTCCAGATCCCGGGTGGAGTGTTGGAAGGCATAGGACGCCAGGGCCTTGAATCGATCCCCGTAGCTGCCCTCGTAGGCCCGCAGGTTGCGCTCGAGATGCTCGTCGGCCACCAGGTTGAGCAGGGGGTGGATGCCCTCCTCCTGAGCGGCCTTCCACATGCGGCGACCGGCGCGACCCGCGTGGTAGCGGTGGTGGCCAAGCTCGTGGAGGATGAGCCCTTCGACAACCTCGCGGCCTCGCCGCTCCCCACGCAGCAGCGGCAACGGGGAGACGTGGATGCTGGACCCGGACAGCCGGGTGTGGCCCAGCTCCCGGTGACCCGAGGTCATGTGGACGCTCAGCCGCCGCCCCAGTAGCTCGAGGCTGCGCCACTGTCCCCAGGCGAAGGCCTCGGCCACCGCGTCCAGCTTGGCCAGGCGGCGGGCCATCACGGCGAGGGAGGCCTGGTTCGCCGCTATGCGGCGTGCGTTGTCGTCCAGCAGCTTGCGCAGCAGGCGCCCCCAGTCCACGTGGATCCCGGTGGGTACCCCCCGGGCCAGGCGGCTCACCAACTGGCGTTCGAGCGCGCCCCCCGCCGCCAACACCGCACCCGTCGCGGCATCGAGCAGGCTCTGATCGTGGAGCACCCAGCCCTTGTGCACGGGCTCATCGCTGACCATCCGCGGCAGCAGCAGCGGAAAGCCCCTGTGATCCCCCTGCTCCGCCAACCGTCGAGCAGCCAGCAGCCGCAGGGAGCGTAGCCGCTGATGGTCCAGCTCGAGGAAGCGCACCAGCTCCGGGGCCACCTCCGCGATGCTGGGGTGCTCCAGCAGCCGGGTGGCCGCGGGCACGTTGGCGTGGGGGTGGGGGCTGTGGATCAGGGCCCTCGCCACGGTGAGCTCGTCGCCGCACAGGGCCACGAGGCGGGAGTGATCCGACTGCTGGAACCAACCCGACGGCCCCGGCTCCGAAGCAGCCTCGAGGCAGGTGATGGTGAGGTGGGCGTCTCCGCGCTCCGCCAGCGCGATGGCAAGGCGAAAGCGGCGCTCCGCGTCGAGTCCCGTCAGGGCATCGCGCACTCCCTGCAGGGCCGGCCCCTCACTCCACAGGCCCAGGCTCTCCGCCAGGTCCTCGAAGGCCGGTGGCCGCGGCTCCCCGAGGAGCACCTCCGCCAGCCTTGCCTGCCCAGGCTCCTCGAGCGCCACCAGCCGCAGGGCCGCCTCGGAACCCACGCCCCACTCGCGGTGGCCACAGCAGCTCGCGAGCCAGTCCGGATCCTCGCTGGCCTGAACGCGCTCCACCAGAAAGCTCGGCGGCGTGCGCACCAGGGCCCGAGGCGGGCGGACTGGGGCCACCACCCCCTCGCAGTCCACCAGCTCCCGCAGCTCGTGTCGGCAGGCCTCGGTCAGGGACGGCGCGAGCTGCTCGAGGCTCGAAAGCAGCCCAGCGAACAGCCCGGGATCCGCCTCGGCCCTGTGCATGGCCGCGATCATCCGGGCCGCGGGGTAGCCCAGCTCCGTGTCCAGCAGCGGCACCAGCAGCATCACCAGGCTACCGTGGTCCAGGTTGCGGAGCCGCTCGGGCTCCCGCAGCCGCCAGAGCGAGAACCCACGGGCCAGGCAGGTGAAGACCACGTCTCGAGCGGCAATGGAGGGCAGGGCCAGGGCGGTCTCGAGGTGCTTGGTGAGGCCCCAGGACACAGCCCGTTCCGTGAAGCACAGCGCGTGGCGATCCCAGCGCCATAGCCAGGCGTGGGCCAGGGCCGGCAGCCTCTCGAAGGGCTCCCAGTGACGCACGACGAGCCCGTCGAGCTCGCGCCACCAGGCAGCATCGTCGCCACGGTACCGCTCGATCTGCTCCGCAACCAGCCGCGCCGAGTCCACGCTGCCCAGCAACGCAGCACAGGCGATCACGCTGGGTTCGGGATCACCGGGACGCCGCGCCAGGGCCTCGGTCAGGCCCCGCGTGGGCACACCCAGCCAGCGTCGCAACACCGCCTCGAGATCGGCCTCGCGGCAGTCGAGGAGGTCCTGTCGCTCCGCCGGGGAGAGGGTCACGGTGTCACGCTGCACCGCCACTGGTGGACTGGGGGGGCCAGCCAGCGTCATCATGCCCCAAGTGCGCAGCGCAGGGACAGCCTGACCCGCGAGCAGACGCGCGATGCCCTCTCTCTCGACGCCCGAGACGGTGGTGGCCGCGTCCAGGGCCTGGAGCGCGGCGATGGCGATGTCCTCGGGCAGTGCGGCGACGCACAGCGCCAGGCCGTCGGGTCTCAGGGCGCGGCAGACAGCCCCCAGCACCCGCTGCAGCAGGTCCCAGCCGGGGCTCGCCTCCCCTCCCTGGGCCACGAGCAAGCGCAGGAACGCCAGCGCGTGTCGCGGATCGGGGGTCAGCCCGAGCAGAGGCAGCCGCCGAACCCGAAGCCCAGGGACGAGCCGATGCCCGATCTTCTGCGCGATGCGCTCCAGGCGCTTGCCCGCCAGGCGCGGCTCACCCGCGCCCATGATGTGAAGCAGGGCCTCGAGCAAGGGAATGAGATCGACCTTGTCCAGCGCCTGCAAGGGCTCGAGGGCTCCGGCGTCCCGGTGCACGAGCGCCCAGGCCACCGCGGCGGGCAGCACCGCTGGGCAGCGTGCCCTCAGTGCCGCCAGCAGCCGCCGGTGACCAAAGCGGGAGCTATCCCGCAGGGTGAAGAGCGTGGCTGCGGTCCGAGCGTCCCGCCGGAAGGCCTCCGCGCTCTCGTCGAGATCCAGCCGCGCAGCGAGCAGCGCCAGGGGCTCCTCGGCCGCGTACAGCACCGCCACCGTGGCCTCCAGATCCAGCGTGCCATCGGGCAAGCGCAGGCGCGGGCTGCTGATCACCGGCGCCAGCACGCCGTCCGCCAGCGTGGGTAGCCGGGAGCGGTGTCGGCGCAGCCCGACGATGGCCGCACGCACCGCAGCCTCGTCCCAGGCCTCGTGCAGGATGCACGGAGGGAAGAGCACAGCACAGAGTACAGCTCCGTCCGGAGCCAGGTTGCGGCCCTGTTCCGACAAGGCCAAGGCCGATGCCACGGCCCTGCTGTGGTAGGCCTTGCCGGGAGCGCTGAGCAGCAGATCCGCCGCCCTCTGCAGGCCTCGAGCGCCGTCCTCCCCAGGGCCCCACAGGGCTCCCAGCCAGCCATCGATGGCGTCGCTACCCTCGGGTGGTCCCCCCAGGAGCAGACGATCGATACACTCGAGGTCGCGCTGGGGCTGCCCGTGGAGCCACGGCTCCAGCTCCTCGAGCCCCAGCCCGGCCAGCAGAGGACGCGCAGCCTCTGGGGACAGCAGGCCCGCCTGCATGAAGGCGTACAGCTGGCGGCTTCCCGCTGGGCGAAGCCCCCGCTGGACAAGCGCGGCGTGGCAGGCGGGATCGGCCAGCAGGCAGAACACCAGCCCGTCCAGTTCACCGGGCAGGCTCGAGGTCAGGGCCTGCTGCCGCACATCCACCCGACTGTGCAGCAGCGCGTGGACCATGCGCCAGGACTGGCCGGGCAGCACAGAGGCCCCCAGGGCCACCACAGCGCAGCGACGCACATCGGGTTCCTCATCGTCCAGCCCCGCTACGATGGCCTCGAGGGCCTCCATGCCCGCGGCTCCCCCCAGCGCCTGCACCGCAGCTGCCCGCAGCGCTGCGTGCTCGGAGCGCAAGGCCGGTCGCAGCACCCCCAGCCAGGCCAGGCGCCGTTCCAGGGGCCAGCCAGCCATGGCGCGGATGTCCTCCACCGACTCCGGTCCGACGGAGCCATCGAGCAAGCGGCGGAAGAGTTCGAGGTCACGCATGGGAGAACGCTCTATCGCATCCGGGACGTGTTCCACCTCGATGAGCGACGGTGGAGCGACACAGCGGTGCCTTCCTCTTCCACCAGGGAGCTCGCGATCACGGATCGAAGGCCTCGGGCCAAGGCGACGACTGGGTCGTCGCCCGCAGGCGCCTCGGCGATAGAGCGCACCAGGGCGGGGGGACGGCGTTGCGTGCCTGGGAAGCGAGCGGCGGTCTGTACCCTTTTCTGCCGTAGCAGGGCAGCCGCGGACAAACGCGGTCGGGTTCCGACAGCCGGGTTCGCCTCCGGGTTGGACGGTGTGGGGTTTCGTCGACACGAGGTCGGTCCATGGGTGCCGGTTCGGTGGTCTGTCCGGCACCAGACCCGCGCCTGGCTGCTCCCACCCGAGAAACCATCACACCGGCGCGGCCCTGCCCCACCCGGGGTGCGTGGGCGCGGCTACGTCCTGGGCAGGTACACACGAGGATCCAGGACATCGTCTCTGGTTCGGACCAGCCGATAACCCCGCACCCGGGACCTGGGCCGCTCCTCCGCCGTGTCGCATCCCACCGTCGATCCCGGGGCCCTCGCGGGCCACCGGGACAGGCTGAAACACATCGATGCGAAAGAACGATACAGGTCGCCCCTGACACAACACATCTGTGTCGCACCGAGGATCGGCTGGTGATCGCTTGTGAACTCGATCCCAGACGACGAAAGCCCCCGGTGGGGGCCGGGGGCTTTCGCTGGGAAGAGCGCTATGGCTCTACTCATGGGCCTCCCGGGCAAGCGGCACGCACGCGCAGGTCGGTGCAGGACCGACCGCTGGCGAGCGCTTCGTGGATGGTGTACCTCTGCGGCACGTGACACTCCTTGGATGATGTCCAGGTGATACCCCAAGGAAGTATCACTCGCAAGAAAAAAGTTGGCTCCCCCTCTCCCACCGCTGCGCGTCACCCTCTCCCCGAGGGGAGAGGGACTCGTGAGATCGACGCCGGCCCCCTCAGACAGCCAACTCCGCCAGGATCTCGAGATCGAACATCAACACCGCCTTCCAGCGCCTGCCACGGGGGCAGATGCCCGGGGGCAGCTGCAGCTGCAGTGTCCAGCGCCCTGAGGAGGGCTCGGCGTCGATGGTGGTGGCACCGATGTAGTCCAGGGGCACCGGGACCACACGATCCAGGTCGATGAGCAGGATGCCCGGCACCGCGGCCCGCAGCCGCGCGTCCACGGCGCCCGCCGCACGGATGTCGGCCACCACCGCATTGCGCTTTCGATCGTAGCCGAACAGCTCCACCCCTGGCCGGGCCAGGGGGAGCTGGGACGAAGCCGCGGTGCGGAAGGTGCCCACACCTCGACTCCAGCCGTCGTCGCCCACCAGGCCCCAGGGTCCGTACAGCTCCCGTTTTGCGACCCGCAGCCCCAGGGGCAGGGTGCGCGAGGCACCCTGGACGAGCTGGGGGAGGGTAGAGCGCAGCTCACCACGGCCCGGCAGCCAGGACCGCACGAAGCCGCCCAGCTGCCTCCAATCCACCCGGCGGCGGGCCCGCCAGGGCTGCCTGGCGGTATCCGTTCGCTCGCCCGAGAAGGGATTGAGTGCCCGCAGCCGTCCCGCCGCGTCCACCTCGTACATCAGCGATGCTCCCACCCCGGGGCCCCGCTCGCCGTCCCAGGCGCCGGTGAAGCGCAGCAGGTCCAGGGGCACGGGGAAGGCCGTGGTCTCGAAGTTGCACCCCCGGGCCGCCAGCTGCGTGTGGCCTTCGTGGTAGTGACCTCCAAAGGCGAAGTAGAGATGGCGCGCCACCGAGATCTGCACGTGCTCGCCGTGCTCGTCGTGGCCGAAGCGCTGCAGCCCCCAGGCCACCAGGCGCCCGCTGTCGGGATCGACGTGGACCACCCGGACGTGGATGGTCAGGCTGGCGATACCGATCTGGTCCAGGCTGGGCACGATGGAGGGATCGAAGACCGACATGTGGGTGATGTCGAAGGGCATCCCCGCCAGATCCTGGATGGCCGGAGGGTCCGCAGGGACCTCCATGGGGACGGTGCGCAGCGCCCCTCGCAGCTCGCCGGTGCGGTGGTCGTCGGAGAAGCCGGCGCTCAGGCTGATGGAGGTGGGCTCCACCGTGGGCGCCGGGCCCTCGAACACGATGTTGATCTGGCCGCCGTCGGGCTGGACCGCGGTGCGGAAGGGCCGCTGGGGCACCACGGAGACATCCACGCTGCCCGGCTCGATGCTCACCGGCAGCGTGCGACCGTCGATGCGGGACAGGGCCCGGAAGCTGAGCACCTGGCCGGGCTCAGCCACGATCTCGGGAGCAGCGTCGCCAGGCTCATCGGGCAGCGGAACGGCCGCCATACGCCCACCGGGGCTCATGGAGTACAACAGCGCGCCGTCGGCGGGGTAGCCGTCGCCCGGTTCGCTGCACAGTCCAGGGGTCTCCGGGGCCTCGAGGTAGATGTGGTATGGCACGAAGAACACGTCACCGTTGGCGTTGGCCGTGGACAGCCCCGTGCGTCCCAACGCGATGCTGGCGTTGATGTTGGGGTAGTCGCCGCCCGCACCCTGCGCCCGGGTGTCCAGGGACCAGCGCCGCTGACCACTGGGCTCGAGCGCATAGATGATCCCGTTGCCACCACCGAAGTAGATCAGGTAGGGGCAGCGGCCCTCGGGATCGGGGCCGATGGCGGCCGAGCAGCGGATGGCATCGCCGGTGTAGAAGGTCCATTGCACCCGGCCCTGGGCCGAGATGGCGTAGAAGCATCCATCCGAGGAGCCGATGTACAGCGTGCCGTCGTCGTCGATGGCTGGGGTGGCGTAGATGGGCCCGCCCGTCTCGCACCTCCAGGCGATGGTGCCGCCGTGGTGCTCCACCGCGTAGACGCTGCCGTCGAAGCTGCCGAAGTGGATGGTGCCCGTAGGGCCCACCGCAGGCGATGAGGCCACGAAGTTGCCGATGTCGCTGCGCCAGCGCAGCTCACCGGTGGCGGCATCCAGGGCGTAGAGCATCAGGTCGAAGCTGATGAAGTAGACCGCGCCGTCGTCGCTGAAGGCCGGCGCCGTCCAGATGTGCAGCCCGGTGAGGTGGGCCCACTTCACATCCCCGCCAGGCTCGATGGCGTAGAAGTTGAAGTCGTCGTTGCCCGCGTACAGCCAGCCATTGGGCCCCAGGGCCACGTTTGCCTCCCACCAGTAGATGGTGGAAGGTGAGAAGTACTCGCGATCCGCGAAGGGGGTGAGCTGCCAGCGCTTGGCGCCGTCGGGGTCCATGCCGTAGATGCTGGCGTCACAGCTGGCGAAGTAGACGGTGCCGTCGTCCGCGATGCAGCCAGCACAGTCGATGCACTCGCCGGTCTCGAAGCGCCAACGCTGCTCCCCGCTGACGGGATCGAGGGCGTAGAAGTGTTTGTCGGCCGAGCCCACGTAGACGATCTCGTCGGCACCGATGATGGGGGTGGAGAAGATGCCGTTGCCCGTGGGCCAACAGCGGAAGGTCATGGGCGCGGCTTTGTCGAAGCCAGCGTCGCCCCGCACCAGGGGAGAGCGTCCAGTGTTGCGCGGGTTGCCCCGCATACAGGGCCAGGGGGAGCGGGGATCGTAGGGGGCCTGGGGGCCGGGCAGGTGGGGCAGCGTGGTCATCGCAGACTCCTGGAGACAACAAACCTGGTAGTCAGGGGGGCCAGCCTACACCAGTCCCCGCTTCGCAGCCGTCACACTCCACGTCGTATAGGCCGGCCCGGTCGCTGGGCCGCCCGCGCCAGGATCAGGTGCCGGCGATCCCGTAGGTGTCCCGGGCGATGAGCAGCTCCTCGTCAGTGGGGATCACCAGGACGCGGACGCTCCCGGCGGGGGCCGTGATGTCCGCCTCGCGGCCCCGCAGGCCGTCGTTGGCACGGGCGTCCAGGGCGTAGCCCATCGGCCCCATGCCCTCGAGCACCATGGCCCGCACGGTGTCGGAGTTCTCCCCCACGCCCGCAGTGAAGATCAGGGCGTCCACACGACCCAAGGCCGCTGTGTAGGCGCCGATGTACTTGCGAATTCGGTAGGCGTAGACCTCGAGGGCCTGCGCCGCCATCGGCTCGCCCTGCTCCGCGGCCTGCTCCACCACCCGCAGGTCGTTGCTGAGCTCGGACAGGCCCAGCATCCCGCTGCGCTTGTTCAGCAGGTGGTCCACCTCCATGGCATCCAGGCCCAGGTGGCGCTGGAGGAACAGCGGCACCGCTGGGTCCAGGTCGCCGCAGCGGGTGCCCATCACCAGCCCCTCGAGGGGAGTGAGGCCCATGGAGGTGTCCACGGACTCTCCTCCCCGGATGGCACAGATGCTGGCCCCGTTGCCCAGGTGGCAGCTGATGAGGTTGGTCTTCTCGAGAGGACGCCCGAGCAACATCGCCGCCCGCTCGGCCACGAAGCGGTGGGAGGTGCCGTGGAAGCCGTAGCGCCGCACCAGGTGCTCTTCGTAGAGATCGATGGGCAGAGCGTAGAGGTAGGCCCGCGGGGGCATGGTCTGGTGGAAGGCGGTGTCGAACACCGCCACCTGTGGCACGGCTGACAGAGCCCCCCGGGCGACCCGGATGCCCATCAGGTTGGCGGGATTGTGCAGTGGCGCCAGGGCCTCGTGCTCCTCGATGGCCGCCTCGACCTCCGCGGTGACGAGCACGGGATGGGCGAAGGCCTCGCCACCGTGCACCACCCGGTGCCCCACCGCGCCGATCTCCTCCAAGCGCTCCACGGGACCGCGGTCGCCGCAGAGCGCCTCGAGCACCAGATCCAGGCCTGCGGAGTGATCGGCGATGGAGCGCTCCACCGCGCGCTCCTCGGGCTCGTCGGCCACCCTCCACAGCAGGCGGCTGCCCGCATCGCCGATGCGCTCGACGAGCCCGCTGGCCAGAGCGCGCTCGCTGGGCATGTCGAAGAGCTCGAACTTGATGCTGGAGCTGCCTGCGTTGATGACCAGGACCTTCATGCCGACCTCTCAGTCGCGCTGCGCCTGCACCGCGGTGATGGCGATGGTGTTGATGATGTCGGGCACGCTGCAGCCGCGGCTCAGGTCGTTGACCGGCTTGTTGAGCCCCTGCATGACCGGGCCTACGGCGATGGCTCGGGCGGCCCGCTGCACCGCCTTGTAGGTGTTGTTGCCCGCGTTCAGATCCGGGAAGACGAACACCGTTGCGCTGCCGGCCACAGGGCTGTCGGGCAGCTTGGTGCGCGCCACGGCCGGATCGATGGCCGCGTCGTACTGGATGGGCCCCTCCACGGCCAGCTCCGGGGCGCGCTCCCGCGCGATGGCGGTGGCCGCACGGACCTTCTCCACGTCCGAGCCCTTGCCGGAGGCGCCGGTGGAGTAGGACAGCATCGCCACTCGGGGCTCGATGCCGAAGGAACGGGCGGTGCTGGCGCTGGCCAGCGCGATGTCGGCCAGCTGCTCGGCGGATGGGTTGGGGTTCACCGCGCAGTCACCGTAGACCAGCACCTGGTCGGGCAAGAGCATGAAGAAGACGCTCGAGGCGATGCCGTAGCCAGGGGCCGTCCGGACGAACTCCAGGGCTGGACGCAGGGTGGCTGCGGTGGTGGTGATCGCGCCGGAGACCATGCCGTGGGCCCGGCCCAGCTGGACCATCATCGTGCCGAAGTAGGCCGGATCCGCCATCAGGTCGAAGGCCTGCTCGTAGGTCGGGTTCTTGTGGGCCCGAAGCCGCTGGTACTCCCTGGCGAAGTCCTCGCGCCAGGGGGAGCGGGCCGGGTCCACCAGGGCCACGCCGTGCAGCTCGAGCCCCAGAGCGGCGATGCGGCGATGCAGCTCCTGCTCATCCCCGAGCAGGGTCAGCTGGGCGAGGCCCCGCAGGCGCACCACCTCGGCCGCGCGCAGCACCCGCTCCTCGACGCCCTCGGGTAGCACGATGTGCCGCGGGTGCTTGCGAGCCAGATCCGTGACGCGGTGCATGAACTGCTTCGGTGTCACCCGACTCTCGTCGCTGCCCGCGGCCACTCGGGCCAAGATGGGCGCCACGTCCACGTGCTCCTCCACCAGCCCCTTGACCAGCTCGATGCGGGTGCGCTGATCCGGATCGAGCCGGGCCTTGACCGCACTGACCTTCAGGGCGGCATCGTAGCTGCACCAGGGCACCGCCAGCACGGGCATCTCCCGCCGGGTGAGATCCAGGAAGAGGGCCTCCGTGGACCGTGAAGGCTGGATGTCCCCCGTGATCACGATGCCCGAAGGAGACGGCACGGCCGCTGAGCCATAGGCCGCCCCGAGGCCCAGGAGCAGGTCGGAACGATCACCGGGCACGAGCACCAGCACACCGCGCTCGAGCCGCTGCAGCACCTGGTCCAGGCCCATGGCCGCCACGTGCACCTGCTGGGCCACCACGTCGAGCCTGGGCCGACCCGAGACCACGCGAGCGTCGAGGGCCTGGGCGATCTCCCCGATGGTGGGCTTGTCGAGGCTGTCGTTCCTCGGCAGAGCCCCCAGGATCCGCACGCCCAGACGCCGCAGGGGCTCGGCCGCGATGAGCTGGATGTCCACCACCGCCTCGGGGTTGGCGCGGTTGAGCACCAGGCCCAGCAGCTCGCAGCGGCGCTCCTCGAGGTTCTCCTTCACCAGCCGCACGTTCTCGAGCATGGTCTCGAAGGCCCGCGGATCGCGCACCTTGCCGGTCAGCGTCGTCTCGAAGGCGTTCGCCGCGTCGGCGACCAACACCACGGGTGCACCGAGGTTCTTGGACAGGTCGGCGTTGATGTCGAACTCGAAGCTCGCCATCGCGCCCTCGTAGTCCGTGCCCTCGATGACCACGAAGTCCGCGCGCTGGGCCAGATCCTGGTAGGCCTCGATCACCCTGTCCACGACCTCGTCGTAGTGACCAGCGGAGACGGCCTGCCGCACCTGGTCCGAGGAGAACACCCCCATCTCGCCCAGCTGGTAGGGCAAGCCGAGGGCCTCCTTGATGAGCTGAACGTCCCCCACCACGCCCGGAACAGCGGGCTGGGTGATGGGCTTGAAGTAAGCCACCCGGCCCAGGCTGCGCTCGAGCAGCCCCACCAGGCCCAGGGCCACCGAGGTCTTGCCGCTGCCGGCGTGGGTGGAGGTGACGTAGATGCAGTCAGCCATGCTGTCTCCCATCGTGGGAGGGCGCGAGGCCCGCTGGGGCGAGGAGGGTATCCCAGCCCACCCGGGTTTCGACCCGCGCTGACCCATCCCCTGATCACCAGCAGCCACCAGCGCACCTCGACCTGACGCAGAGCACACCCCCGTGGGGCGCCGGGTTCCGTGCAGGCGGCTAGGTCTTGAACAGGGCGAAGGCGTCCGCGCGTACCCGGTACAGCTCCACCCAGCTATCGGCCAGCCAGCGATCGGTGACGCCCGCATCGATGAAGTCGGGGCTGGCCGCCAGCTCCTCGACGTAGGCCTCGTAGTCCTCGGGCCGGTCCCGCAGCTCGTGCTCGAGCCGGTCCGCCACCCGCAGCAGGGAGACCTCCCGACCGATCTCGGTGAGGGCTGCGGCGCGACCGGGCTGGTGGTGCATGGCCACGATCCGGGGGATGGGCTGTGGGATGTTCCAGCGCTTCAGGATCTGACCACCTAGGATCGCGTGATCGAAGTCCAGCTGCTGCCGCTCGGCGAGCCAGATCCCATCGAAGCGCAGGGCGGCGGCGGCGTGCTCTCCCCCGTAGTCGAACTCATTCGACTCGAGCAGGAGCATCTTTCCCACGTCGTGCAGCAGTCCTGCCAGGAAGGTGCTCGAGCCACGGCCCGGTGTGAACTCCCGGCCAAGGTGGCGAAACAGGGCAGCCGTACCCGCACAGTGGTTGCGGATCTCGGCGGCGATCCCGTCTCGCGCGGGGAACATCCTCATGGTAGCGACCCCGCAGACCACCTCGGCCACGTTCCTCGCCCCCAGGCGCACGATGGCGGTCGGGATGTCCCCGATGGTGTTGGCGCCGCCGAACATGGCCGAGTTCGCAAGCCGCAGGACCGCCGAAGCCAGGGACGGGTCCTCGTGGATGGCCGTCGAGACCTGGTTCATGGAGAACTCGGACTTCGCCAGCAGCAGGATCACCTCCGCCGCTACTGCGGGGAAGGTCTTCAAGCCCTCCACCTTGGCGATCTCGGCAGCCAGGCTCACCGCCGCGCGCATACGAGAGTCCAGATCGTCGCTCTCCCCGAACCACATGCGAATCAGCAGATCCTCATCCACGCTCGCCGAGTCGGATGGCGCAGGAAGGAACGAGACTGGAGCAGACATGGCGTCCAGCTCGTCGGGAGTGGCGGCAGTGGCGACAGGCTGGGGCTCCGGCTCCGGCTCCGGCTCCGGCTCCGGCTCCGGCTCCGGCTCCAGTTCTGGCTCCGGCTCCGGTGCTGGCTCGGGCTCCGGTTCTGGCTCGGGCTCCGGTTCTGGCTGGGGCTCCGGCTCCAGTTCTGGCTCCGGCTCCGGCTCCGGCGCCTGCTCCCGGAACCGTTCCAGGAGGGCTCCGAGCAGGGCCTGGACCTCGCGCTCCAGGCTCCCCTCGTCCAGGGGGCTGGCGGCACCGAAGCGTGGGGTGGCCCGAAGCTGGGCCTCGACCTCCATCCCTTCCTCCCACACTCTCAGGAGCACCTTCAAGGTCCTGGAGAAGCGGGGATCCTTGCGGCCGCCGCTCATCACGGACACACCCAGCAGCGGCTTGTCCGGACTGCCTGGCCTCGGCTTGAAGCCGACGAGCTCCATCCAGCCGTAGACGGCCTCGATGATCTCGCCCCTGCTCCCGGGTACGATGACGGTCCTTCGGACCTCCGGCGCTGCAGCTGCCATGGTGACCTCGGCGATGGCTGCCGGGTGGCATCCACCAAGCCTATCGGTCCCTGGTTCGTTCCACTGGAGGGCAGAAGCCCTGACAGTGGTGCCAGATCGCACCGGATAGGGCCGGGATCAGCCTCGGATGCGGAGGCTGTCGGTTAGAGGCACCGCCCCTCTGGGCCATGGGCCCATCGCCTCAACACCAGCCATTTCGGAGCCCGAGCCATGCGGACCTACCCTGCCGCCGGTGTCGCCGTGGACACCATCCTGATCCCCCGTGACGGAGTCTCCCTCGACAAGTGGGCCGTGGTGGCCTGCGATCAGTTCACCTCCCAGCCCGAATACTGGGAGCAGGTGGCGGAGCTCGCGGGCGAGACGCCCTCCACGCTGCGCATCATCTACCCAGAGGTCTTCCTGGGCAAGGAAGAGCCTCAGCAACGCATCGCGGCCATCCGCGAGACCATGCAGGACTACATCGACCAGGACATCTTCGAGGCCCACGACGGGCTGGTCTACCTCGAACGCCAGGTCGGCGACAAGCTGCGCCGCGGCCTGATGCTCTGCATCGACCTCGAGCAGTACGACTTCTCCAAGGGCTCCACCTCCCTGGTCCGCGCCACCGAGGGCACCATCGTCGACCGCCTGCCACCGCGGGTCCGCATCCGCGAGGGAGCCCCCCTCGAGCTTCCTCACATCATGGTGCTCATCGACGATCCCGCCGACTCGGTCATCGGCGCCCTCGCCGCCAAGACCGGCGAGCTCACCTCCATCTACGACTTCGAGCTGATGATGGGCTCCGGCCACATCAAGGGCTGGCGCATCGACGACATGGCCACCGAGCAGGCCACCATGGACGCCCTGGCCGCCCTGGGCGAGCGCGAGTCCTTCCTGGAGAAGTACAACCTCGATGACCAGGCGGTCCTGCTGTACGCCATGGGCGACGGCAACCACAGCCTCGCCACCGCCAAGGCCATCTGGGAGACCACCAAGGAGCAGCTGGGCGAGGCCGCCATGCAGTCTTCCACCCGCTACGCCTTGGTGGAGCTGGTCAACATCTACGACGCGTCCCTCGAGTTCGAGCCCATCCACCGGGTGATCTTCGAGTGTCACCGCGACATCGCGGCCGACCTCGAGGCCCGCTTCGGCAGCGGCATCACCTTCACCGCGGCCGACAGCGTCGAGGCTCTGGTGGCCGCCGTGGACGGTGCCCCCGCGGGCGTGCAGCGCTTCGGAATGCTGCTCGAGGCGGGCCTGTCCGTCTGCGAGCTGAACGACCCTCCGGCCGAGCTGGCCGTGGGTAGCCTGCAGGGCTTCCTGGATGCCTGGATGGCCGACGGCGGCGCCAAGGAGCTCGACTATGTGCACGGCACCGACGTGGTGCACGACCTGGGCGTACAGCCGGGCAACGTCGGCTTCTACCTGCCGGGCATGGACAAGGGTGACCTGTTCCGCTCCGTGATCCTCGACGGC
>CAZHIK010000035.1:19769-22668 GCA_964532635.1 uncultured Enterobacterales bacterium | reverse complement strand
GCTTCTTCATGGGCTGGATGAAGACCCTGCACTCCGCTGGGGCCGCGGCGTCCCAGAAGATGGCCGAGGTCCTCGACGAGCTGCCCGAGGCCTTCGAGTGGGCCCGGGACGGCTTCAACCACTGGCTGACCCAGGCCTGGGGCGACGAGCTGGCCGAGCAGACCAAGGAGACCATCGCCAAGAAGATGGCGGGCGAAGCCGTCGAGGCCACCCAGGAGCAGTGCAACTGGATCGGAGCCTTCATCGTGGTGGTGCTGTGGTTCGCGGCCCTGGCCTCCACCCTGGCGGCCTTCGTCGGCTCCATGTCGTGGGCGGCCGGGTTCATGGCCGGGGCCAGCGGTGGGCTGATCGCCCTGGTGTTCATCCTGATGCTGCTGATCATCATCTTCTACGTGCTCGAGATGATCTGCGCGGTGGTCGACATCCTGGACACCACAGAACAGATGCTCACGGAGTGTGGCTGATGGCGCCCCTGCTGTTCCTGTTCATCGCCTGCGACTTCGACGTCGACGACCTGAGCGATCCCCCCGAGCCCTCGTTCCTCGAGGTCACCGTGGCCTGCGAGGCCGACACGCTCACCGTCGAGGCGCTCATCGAGTCCGACTACGACGTCAACAACGTGGTCATCGAGCGCGTGGACGAAGACGGCGCGGAGCTCGAGCCCCTCTTTCCCACCCTGGACGTCTCGGCCATGGGCGGTGAGCTCACCCGCTGGTACTTCGAGCTCGAGCACGACTGCGAAGTCCCCCTGCTCAACACCTGGACCGCCTACACGGCGCTGGGCAGCTCGGCCTCCTACGAGGTCGCCTGGCCCGATGTGGACCTGGACGATGGTGCCATCGAGCCTCCCTACGGCACCGACGCCGGCGGCAGCGCGGTCACCATCACGGGCCAGAGCATGGACGCGGTCACCGCGGTCTGGTTCGGCGACGCCGAAGCCACGCTGGGCGCCGCCACCGACAGCGAGCTGTCCGTGGTCACCCCGGCGGCCAGCACCGGCACGGTGGATGTCACCCTCGAGGCCCCCTTCACCCAGGTGGTGCTCCCCGAAGCCTTCACCTACTGGCCGGACAACACGGGCATGGTCACGGGCTTCTCCCAGATGCACATGCACGTCTACAGCCCCAGCTACTTCAGCGTGGGCTCGGCCTACACCACCCTCGAGGTCTACGGCCCCTTCGTGCAGCTCGAGGTGATCATGCAGGAAGCCCTGGCACCCGAGCTGACCTACCCGGTGATCTACGGCGAGGCGGGCGAGTGCAGCGGCGGTAGCTACGAGTGGGCCGCGGTGGACGTGGGCTCGTATGTCGGCTTCGAGTCAGACGACATGGGCTCCCTGGCCATGCTGTCCAATGGCGGCGATCAGCCTGTGTACTACTACGTCGAGGCCGACGTGGATCCCTACCTCTGGGGCGGGAAGCTCTTCTCGCTCGAGCTGAACGAGCAGACCGATCTGTTCCCCGAGATGGTGGTGGACGAGGCCCTGCTCATCCCTACCGTGCCCAGCGATCCGTCCTTCGACTACACCATCACCAACGAGTTCGAGTGGGGCGAGGACGTCGAGTTCACCTGGACCGACACCACGGCCCAGCGGGTGGCCTGGACGCTGTACCCCTCGGCGGGCTGGACTGTGCTCGACACGGTCTCCTGCGTCGCCGACGCCACCACCGGCGAGCTGGTGGTGCCGTGGGAGACCCTGACCGCTGACATCGACGAGTCTCAGGTCACCACTGTCTTCGCCCTGCTGACCTTCATCGAGGACGAGCTGGTCACCATGCCCCACGACAACAGCGAGTTCTGGTCCATGGGTTTCGTGGACATGTGGCTGTACGGTGAGGTGGTCCAGCCCTGAGTGTCGCGGCTCACCGTGCACCGCGTGAATACTACGATATAGTGCGTCGAATGAGGAATCCGCTCCGAGTTGTTTGCTGGTTGCCCACGGCGCTGTGCCTGCTGTCGTCCACCGCTGTGGCCGGTGAGCACTACGAGGTCGGTGTGCTGATCTGGTCGGACACCATCCCCGGCCAGGTGGCCATGCGCCATGGACTCGAGGCCGAAGCCGCGCGCATTCAGGCCGAAGCGGGGGCCGACGGGGACAGCCTCGAGCTGCACCTGCAGGTTGCGGGGGACGGCCCCGAGGGCATCGAGCGGCAGATCGAGCAGATGCAGGCCTTGGTGGAGCAGGGCGTAGACGCCATCATCGTGCAGCCCACCGACAACGCAGCGTTGGCCAAGCCGCTGCAGGCCGCCAACGCCGCGGGCATCCCCGTGGTGGCCTACGACCAGTACATCCTGGGCGGGGAGCTGGCGGCCTACCTCACCTCCGACAACCGCCAGGCCGGCTACCAGGACGGCGAGTACATCGCGTCGTTGTTCCCCGACGATCGCGAGCTGAAGATCGTGATGGTGGAGTACCCCTACGTCTCCTCCACCGTGGAGCGCCTGGACGGGTTCCTCGACGCGCTGAAGGCAGCGGGCCAGGCCTACACCATCGTGGGCACCTTCCTGGGTATCGATCCGGTCAGCGGGGCCAAGGCTGCCAAGCAGATCCTGGCCCAGTTCCCCGAGCCCGGCTCCATCGACGTGGTCTTTACCGTCAACGACGGCGGCGGCCTGGCGGTGGTCGAGGCCCTCGCCCAGGCTGGGCGCACGGAAGTGGTGGTCGCCACCATCGATGGCGACCCGGTCAGCGTGGAGAACATCCGCGCGGGCCGGCTCACGGTCATCGACTCCGCGCAGTTCTGTGGGCCGCTGGGAGCCTCCGCCATGCGGGCCACCTGGTCGCTGCTCCAGGGTGATGCGGTGCCCGCTCACCAGCTCGTCCCCACCTTCCCGATCACCCGCGAGACCCTCGACGCATATCCAGGCTGGATGGGCCCCCTCCCGGATCCCTTCGTCA
>CAZHIK010000035.1:15981-19759 GCA_964532635.1 uncultured Enterobacterales bacterium | reverse complement strand
GCAGGCCGAAGACCAGCGACAGGTCGCCGCCCGCCAGCACCCAGTCGTCCTGGAGCCCCGAGCTGACCACTGTGGAGCAGGTGCCGCAGTGACCGATCCCCTCGAGCCTCCGCGCGGCGGAGGAGACGCCGGCTCCATGCTGCGCATCGAGCGCAGGATCGGGCTGACGTTCTCGGGCATCCTGCTGGTCCTGCTGCTGATCCTGATGGCGGTGGGCACGCTCTTCTACGCTCGCCTGATCCGCGCAGAGCAGGAGCGCCTGGCCATGCTGGTGGGCGCCACCCTCGAGGAGTCGGTGGCGGGCGTGCAGTTCGCCGGGAAGTACCGCGCCCGGATGGTGCTCGAGCAGCTTGTGCAGGACAATCCCGCGCTGGTCTACATCGAGATCCTGGACAACGACCTGCGGGTGCTCGCCCACAGCGATCCGTCGCGCAACGACGGTCCGCCTACCACCGCGGGACTGCAGCAGGCCGAGCTCACCCTGGCCGACGGGCAGCCCCGCCTGGCCTGGCTGCATCCCCTGGGCATCGACACCATCGAGGTGGTGGAGCCCCTGGCCGGTGGGTACGGCGAAGGTCGCACGGGGGTGATGCGCGTGGGCAGCCGCAGCGCGCCAATGACCACGGTCTTGATCCAGGGTGCGCTCCCGGTGGGGCTGACGCTGCTGCTCATCTGGGCTCTCTCCCTGCCGGTCATCAAGCTCATCAGCCGTCGGCTGGGGCGCCCCATCCGCGCGATGGCCCTCGAGCTGAGCGGCATCCTCGAGCACGCGCCGCTCCTCATCGGCATCCTGGACAGCGAAGGTTCGCTGGTGCGGGCCAGCGGGCGCTTGCGGCAGGCCCTGGGGCCCCCAGGCGAAGGCCCGATCCGCATCGAGGATGCGCTGCCCGGTATCCCCGCTCATCACGCCGACGCCGGGCCGGTGCAGCGCGAGGCGCGGGTCACGGTCCGAGGGGAGCCGCGGGTGCTCCTGACAACCCACTTTCCCGTGATCGCCGGAGGCGATGCCCGAGACCAACGCAGCTGTGTCATCGCAACCGACCTCACCGACCTGCAGCGAACCTCGCAGGAGCGGGATCGCCTGGCCGCAGCGGTGGAGCACGCCGACGACCTGGTGATGCTGGTGGATCCCTCCGGACGGATCGCCTACACCAACCCGGCCTTCGCACGCCTCACCGGCTACGGCCGCGACCAGCTCGAGTCCCTGGATCCCTGGGCGCTGTTCGGCGCCGAGCCCGAGCAGGCCGAGGAGCAGCGGGCCTCGGTAAACGCGGGCGAGCCCTGGAGCGGGCGGGTGGTCATCGAGCGTCTCGACGGGAGCAGCTTCATCTGCTTCCTGAGCCTGGCCCGGGTGCCCGGTGAAGGTGCGTCGTGGCTGGGTACGGTGGTGCTGGGGCGCGACGTCAGCCGTGAGGAAGAGCTCGAGGAGCAGCTGCGCCAGTCCCAGAAGATGGAGGCCATCGGACGTCTGGCCGGCGGTATCGCCCACGACTTCAACAACCTGCTCACCATCATCGGCGGCCGGGCGGAGCTGCTGACCTTGCTCGCGGGCCAGGACGATCCGCGCGCCGAGAGCCTGCAGTCCATCCACGACGCAGCCATCCGCGCAGGTCGGCTCACGCGGCAGCTGCTGGCGTTCAGCCGGCGCCAGACCTTGCGCACCCAGGCGCTGGACCTCGGCGAGGTGGTCGAGGAGCTGATGCCCATGCTCGAGCGGGTGATCGGCGAGGACATCGAGCTCGTCCACCAGCGCGAGTCCGACGGATGGTCGATCCAGGGCGACGTGGCCCAGATCGAGCAGATCCTGATGAACCTGGTGGTCAACGCCCGGGACGCCATGCGGCACGGGGGGCGCATCCGGATCGAGACCTCCAACCACCAGCTCCCCGCTGGACCCCGGTCGGATCATGTGGATCTGGAGCCCGGGGACTACGTGGAGCTGGCGGTGACGGACACCGGCGCCGGTATCCCCCCCGAGATCCGCGACAAGGTGTTCGATCCCTTCTTCACCACCAAGGGTGTGGGCGAGGGCACCGGGCTCGGGTTGGCCACCGTCCACGGGATCGTCCGCCAGAGTGGCGGCAGCATCGAGCTGTCGAGCCGGATGGGGCAGGGCACCTGCTTCTCGATCCTCTTCCCCCGGCGGGTCGTAGATGCAGCCGCGCAGGATGGCGCGATCCACGAGCTCGAGGTACCCCCGGGTGGTACCGAGCGGGTGCTGGTGGTCGAAGACGAAGAGTTGGTCCGCGAGACGGTGGTCACCATGCTCGAGGACGCGGGCTACACGACCCTCGAGGCCCAATCGGGCAACCAGGCGTTGGACCTGCTGGCTCGGCTCGACAGCCTCCCCGACCTGGTCATCTCCGATGTGGTCATGCCGGGATTGAGTGGCCCCGAGCTCGCCGCAGAGCTCGTCGCCCACTACCCCGGGCTTCCGGTCCTGCTGATGTCTGGCTACCCCGACGTCCGCACCCAGGATCTCGCCAACGTGGTCGTGCTGCCCAAGCCCGTAGGGCTGTTCGATCTCCGCCGGGCTGTGCGGGAGCGGCTGGACGCTCGCTGAGGCCGATCCCGTGGAACATCGGGAAGGGGTTGTGGTCTCATGGGGGCATGGCACCCCTCCTGCTGGTCATCCTCTCCGCGGCCCTCGTCACCCAGGCCGGCGAGCCCGTCTACGAGTTCCCCGAGGTGGACCCGGTGGAGGGGGTGCTCGTCAGGCCCTCGGCCAGCTTCGTGTTGGGTTCGCCTGCGGTGGATGCGAGGCCCTGCCCGGATGGCGAGCAGGCCCTGATGCGCCGTCGAGGCGCCCTCGAGCGTCGCTCGGTCACCGCGGCGCGGCTGGCGGCGTTGGGGGATCTGGACGGCTGCGAGGCTCGGCTCCTCGAGCTGGATCTCATGCGTCGCTGGGATCAGGCCCTGATCCTGGGTACGCCACCGGGGGACTTCGAAGCCATCGAGCGTGAGGTGGAGGACCTGCGGCGCTCGGCCCTCGACCACTATGCGGCGGCGCTGGACCTGCCTGGAGGGCGCGATCGGGACCAGGTGCTGCTGGCGCGGGCCCAGGAAGCGCTGTTGCTCGAGGACGACACCGTGGCCCAACAATCCCTGGAAGCCCTGGTCCGGGACCATCCCGACTCCCGCTACCGGGTCTGGGCCTGGTTCCAGCTTGGTGAGCTGGCCTTCGAGATGATGGAACCCGGCACTGCGCAGGGGTGGTACCAACAGGTGGAGGCCGCGGAGCACGAGCTGTCCGCCTATGCAGCCTACAAGCTGGCGTGGTGTCTGGTGATGATGGGCCAGGAGGTGGAGGGCGTGGGCCGGCTGCTGCACATCGCCGAGGGCAGCGATGACGACCCCATCGCCGATGCAGCTCGGAGCGACCTGGAGCAGCTGGGGACTGTGTCGCCCTGATGGTCGGATCGTCGGCTGATGTAGGGGAGGGGTTCATCCCCTCCCGCAGCGCGGGTTCGGCGAGCGCCTCCGCAGCCCCAGCAGGGCCGGGATCGCCAGCCACCAACCGATCGCCCGCTGGCTGGCGCAGCCGCAGCGGCCGGGCTCCCCGCCGGTGTCGATCTCGCCGGGGACGATCTCGAAGCTCACAGAGGCGGGGGACGGATCCTCGTTGAGCCAGCCGTCGCGAGCCTTGACCTCCACCGCGTGCTCGCCGGGCAGCAGGTCTTCGACGAGAAGCTCGGTGGCGGTGGTCCAGCTGGACCAGCCCTGGCCGTCCACCTGGCTGGAGAACGCCAGCTCGGAGCTGCGGTCGTCGTTGCCCGAC
>CAZHIK010000035.1:332-15971 GCA_964532635.1 uncultured Enterobacterales bacterium | reverse complement strand
GTCGGCCGTGGTCTCGAGCACCCAGGCCTGGGTGTCCGGTGGGGTGAGATCGACGGCGGGGTCGTCCTCGTCGTACAGGCTGGCGTGGATGACCACGCCGCCGCTGTGCCAGGTGGTGCTGTCGAGGCGCAGGTAGGTGCCGAACAGGTGGTACTGGGTGGCGAACAGCGCCACGCCCTGGACCTGCTCGGCCACCCACTCGGCCACCCAGCCCTCGAGGAAGTCCACCAGGTGCTCTTCGGCGTCTTCGGCGTCAGACAGCAGGTGTTCGGCCTCGAGGTCCAGGATCTCGAGCTCCAGCTCGTGCAGGCTCATGGTGAGCGCGGCCAGGGTCGGGTCCACCCCCAGTGAGGCCTGGGCTTGGAGGTCGGCGGTGGCCGCGAGCAGCACCTGCTCCTGGCCTCCGAGCACCCCGGTGACCTCGAGCTGCAGCTCTCCGAAGAGGATCTCGGCCCCGCTGGGCTCCACCAGCAGCACCGGCGGCTCGCCGATGTTCGCGCTGGCCGCCAGCTGGGCCACCGAAGGATCGAACAGCTCCTCCACGGCTTCGTAGACGTAGTCCATGCGGTCTGGATCGAAGCAGAAGAAGCCGTCGGCCTGAAGCTGGCGCAGCAGGCCGTTGAGCTGCCACTCGGTGAGCCCCACCGCCATGGTGGAGCCGCCGCTGTCGGACATGTCCAGCTCGGGCGCGCGCCCTGCCGCCGGCTGCTCGGCCCCGGGATCACAGCTGGCGGTGCCCAGCCAGCCGGCCTCCAGATCAGCGCCGACCCACAGGGCCTGGCTGGTGACGTCCGCGTCGGCCAGGGTGGCGGCGACGCTGTAGTCGTCGTAGCTGCCGCTGAGCATGTCCGCGTCGAAGGTGGAGGCCACCAGCTCGGGGATCATGGTGCGGGCGGCCTCGGAGAGCTCCTCGAAGATGGTGTCTTCGTAGAAGTACAGCACCAAGTCGTCGGGGAACCAGTCGATGTCCATGTCGAGGTCGCCGGTGACCTCGGGGCTGCCCAGCACCTCGAGCACCAGCTCCCCGGCTTCGACCCGGGGCTGCAGGCTGACCTCGAAGACGGGATCGGTGACGGTCACGTACAGCAGATCGGACTCGAACTCGATGCAGGCGTCGAAGTAGTCTTCGTCCAGGGAGTAGACCTCCATGTCCTCGCCGTGGATGGTGCCGAACTCCACCCGCACGTCCAGGTAGTGCTCCCGGAGCGTGACCTCGACCGTCTCCACTGGCACGTCGAGGTGGAAGTCGCGGATACCCACTTCGTCCCAGCAGCTGTACTCGCCGCCCAGTTGCTCCTCCTCGAGGGTGTAGACCTCGCCCTCGAACCAGCCCGTCGCCAGCTCGATCCCCGAGGGGTACAGCGCGACCTGCGCGCCGCCGGCCACCGGCAGGGCCGGGGCTGGAGGGGGGAGGGCGAGGAGCAGTGCGAGGAACATGACGTCTCGAGCTTACTCCTGTGGGGATTGGAGGGCTACCACAACCCCCAGGCTTCGAGGCGGGGCGCTGCGTGGACCGAGATCGGTGCTGGTGAACATGACCCCCACCCGATCCCCCCTTTCGCTGGCTGCTTTGTTATCTTTGTGGCGAACGCAGTCACCCGAGGCCTTCATGCGCACCCTGCCCCTCCTTCTTTCGCTTGGACTCTGTCTCACCCTCACCACCGGCTGTGGCGATCCGGACGACAAGGACGACACGGGGGTCGAAGAAGTCGACGCCGACGGTGACGGCTTCATCGACACCGAAGACTGCGACGACGACAACGCCGACATCAACCCGGATGCCGACGAAGTGTGCAACGGCGTGGACGACGACTGCGACGACGCCACCGATGAGGACGACGCCGTCGATGCCTCCACCTGGTACGCCGATGTCGACGGCGACGGCTACGGAGACGCCGACGCTACCGCCGTGGCCTGCGTGGCCCCCTCCGGCTACATCGAGGACGCCAGCGACTGCGACGACGGCGACGACGCCGTCAACCCGGACGCCGACGAGCTGTGCAACGGCGTGGACGACGACTGCGATGGAGACACCGACGAGGATGACGCCCTCGACGCCTCCACCTGGTACGCCGACACCGACAGCGATGGCTACGGAGACGCCGCCGCCACCGCCGTGGCCTGCGAGGTTCCCTCCGGCTACCTCGACGACGACACCGACTGCGACGACACCGACGCCGCTGTCAACCCCGTCGCTGACGAGCTCTGCAACGAGATCGACGACGACTGCGACGGCGACATCGACGAAGACGACGCCCTCGACGCCTCCACCTGGTACGCCGACAGCGACGGCGACGGCTACGGCGACCCCAGCGTCACCACTGCGGCCTGTGCGGTCCCCACCGGCTTCCTCGAGGACTCCACCGACTGCGACGACTCCGACGCGGGCGTGAACCCGGCGGCCGACGAATACTGCAACGAGATCGACGACGACTGCGACCTCGACATCGACGAGGACTCCGCCGTCGACGCCGACACCTGGTACGCCGACAGCGACGGCGACGGCTACGGCGACGCCGCCGTCACCACCCTGGCTTGCTCCGCGCCCACCGGCTACCTCGCCGACGACACCGACTGCAACGACAGCGTCCGCGCCGTCAACCCAGGTGCCGACGAGCTGTGCAACGGGGTCGATGACGACTGCGACGGCACCACCGACGAAGACGACGCCATCGACGCCTCCACCTGGTACGCCGACAGCGACTCCGATGGTTTCGGCGATCCCAGCACCACCTACGTGGCCTGCGAGGTGCCCTCCGGCTACCTCGGGGACTCCACCGACTGCGACGACACCGACAGCGCCGTCAACCCCGACGCCAGCGAGATCTGCAACGGGGTCGACGACGACTGCGACGCCACCACGTCGGAAGACGGCCTGGCGACCCTCGACGGGCGCCACAACTTCGCCACTATCCAGGGCGCCATCGACGCTGCTCGCCCGACCTCGAGCGTGTTGGTCTGCGACGGCACCTACGCGGAGAACCTGGTCATCGACGACGATCTCGATCTCAGCTCCCTCAACGGCTCGGCCTACACCACCATCGACGGTGGCGCGGCTGGCTCCTGCGTGAGCGTCGAGCTGGGCGAGGTCTCCATCGCCGGCTTCACCGTCACCGGCGGCACCGGCACGATCGATCCCGCCGATCCCACCTACCTGTCCGGCGGCGGACTCTACATCGAGAGCCTCGACCCGGTCACCCTCTCGGATCTGGTGGTCAGCGACAACGAGGCTGACTTCGGTGCTGGCCTCTACGCCCACGAGGGCACCACCGTGAACATCAGCTCCAGCACCTTCGAGCTCAACGACGCCGATGTGTACGGCGGCGGCCTGTTCCTCAGCCTGGCCACCACCACCCTCGTCGACGTCTTCATCGAGGACAACGAGGGCGCCTGGGCTGGCGGTATCTGCGTCGATCGCGGCACCCTCGACCTCGACGGGGTCAGCATCGACGACAACCTCGCCTCTGAGTACGGCGGCGGTGTGTTCGTCTACATCGCCGACGTGACGGCCACAGACGACACCACTGTCTCGGCCAACACCGCCGGCGACCTGGGCGGCGGCATCTTCGTCGACGACGGCTCCTCCTGGACGGGTGGCGTGCTCGAGGACAACGAGGCCGACTTCGGCGGCGGCTTCTACGCGGAAGACTCCGATGGCACCGCCAACGATCTCGAAGACATCATCTGCACCGACAACGCCGCCGACACCTCGGGTGGCTGCGGCTACATCTACGGTGACGCCAACATCACCTCGGTCGAGCTCACCGACAACATCGCCGAGTATGGTGGCGGACTGTTGATCGACAGCGGCACCGCCTACCTGATGAGCAGCATCATCGAGGAGAACATCTCGGGCAACCAGGGCGGGGGAGCCTACCTGGCCAACTACGCCACGCTCGAGGTGGTCAACTCCGACTGGGGCACCGGCAGCACCGACAACGACCCCGACGACGTCTACATCGACAGCTCGCGCTCCGCCTACTCCAGCTACACCTCGGCCGAGACCTTCACCTGCTCGGATGCGTTGGGGTTCTGCTGGTAGCGGCTAGAGCTCCAGCTTCACCGACATCCCCACCCGGAACATCCGGAACCAGTAGTCGCCCTCGGCCGGCGGGAGCGCGGGCCCTTGGTCGGGGGTGTTGTCCCAGGCGTAGATCGAGTCTGTGACCGTGCGGTCGCGGTAGTGGATCCAGTCACCGGCGAAGGACACGCTGGCTCGCTCGTAGGGTGCCCAGCTGGCAACCAGGCGACCGTCCACGGTGGTGTAGTCGAAGTTGCCCGGGGCCAGGTACTCCGTGGCCATGGCCGCCTGCGCCAGGTACACGCCGGTGAGCAGGCGCCAGCGAGGGGCGATGGGGAAGCGGGCGGCGGCCGCGACGGTGAGCATGTCCCCCAGGCCGTACACACCCTCTGACTCCAGGGTGCCCAGCAGGGAAGGATCGTCCAGCCCGTAGCTGGCCAGCAGGGCCGTCAGGACCGGGTCCTCGCTGGTGATGGTGACGTCGTCGGCCTGCTGGTGCACGGTGGCCATGCTGCTCCAGCCGATCCAGCCACCCTCGAGGTCCAGCTCGGCGGGTCCGATGGGGATAGCGCTGGCCAGGAAGACCTCGGGGGGAAAGGCGAAGCTACCGGTGAGCTGCCCCTCGAGGGCCATGTTCAGATCGTTGCTGGGCACGATCTGCACCGGTCCATGGATGGTGGTGCGGGTGGCGGAGCGGTAGCCGCCGGCGAAGGCCAGGCCCGAGTCCAGCTGCACCCGGGCTCCCAGTGTCCAGCCCCAGGCCCAGCCAGCGGCGCTGTCCACGGTGCGGGTGCCCTCGAGCAGGGGATCGCCGACGGGCGCCAGCTCCTCTCCGAGCAGGCTGTTGACCATGGCGCCGGAGTCGATGGCCACGATGGAGCGGTAGCGGGTGCTGCCGCCGCGCGCGGCGGCCCCCAGCGTGAGCCAGGGCGCGGCCTGCCACGCGATGGACAGGTCCAGCTCCATCATGATCAGCCTACCCACGATGGTGTGGTAGCGCTGGGGACCCACCGCCTCCGAGGTCCCGCTGCGGGCGTATGGCAGCCCGCCGCAGACGCCCAGCCCCACCGGGCCCAGGGGCAGCGCCGCGGCCAGGTAGGGCAGCAGGTCGTGGCTCTGCCCGGGCACGGGCTCGCCGCCCTCGAGCTGGTAGCCGTAGCGGTAGCGGATGTAGCCGGCGTCGAGCAGCGCGTCGGCCTGCTCGGGGTGGGCGGCCGCCGGGTTGAGCACCAGGCCCAGGGCACCGTCCTGGCTGGGGCTGGACAGCCCTCCGCCGTAGCTGGGCAGGCCCAGGCCCGATGGCGAGTGGGCCTGGGCGCTCGGCGCCAGCAGCCCCGCGACCAGCAGCGCCGAGGGGAGCCGGTGGGTGCGGGGTGGGGGTCGGCGCATCGAGCCTCTCTGGGTGCGGGGGCCCCTATGCTACTCCATCCCAGCGCCGGCCGAGGCGCCCATCCCGGGGGCCGGCCCCATCACCAGCCCCAGCCCCAGCACCAGCGGGAGCTGCACGCCGGTCTTGCCGTTGCCGTACAGCGGCAGCGATAGGCCCAGGAAACCCCGGCCGGCCACGATGCCCTTTCCCACGCGGAGGAAGCCCAAGGCCTCGGCGCTGGTGAGGTGGCCCACGCCGTCCTGATCACTTCGAGCGCTGTGGAAGACCAGGTGCTCCACGGCCCGCAGCTCCAGCCCGGTCGCCAGCGCTCGTCCCTCCCAGCCCAGCTCCGCGGTGCCCCCGAGCTGCAGCAGAGGCCCGGCCAGCCGTGTGGTCGAGGTCGTAGTACCGCTGGCGGTGGTGATCGACGTGCTGAGGGTCGCAGAGCCGGCGCCGGCGCCACCATCCAGCCACAGGCCCAGCCGGAACCCGCCAGCTGCAGCGCGCACGTGCCCCACACCCGCCGAGGCCAGGCCGTAGGGGCCAGCGACCATGTCACCCTGCAGGTCACCGCGGACCCCCAGGCCCTGTACGGGGCTGGTGGCGTATGCCAGCTGGACGCCACTCAGGGACAGGTCGGCCGCTATGTGTCGATCCTCGGGTCCGTCGAGCATCGGCGATCGGATCAGGTGGGGCCGGTACATCGGTGCGCAGCCCGCGAGGGCGAGGGCGAGGGCGAGGATCTGCTTCACGGCGTCTCCGAGGGGTGGAGGCAGCTTCCTCGGGTCGCGCGGCGTCCGCTATGAGCCTGCTCACAGGTGTTTGGATTCATCGGACGGATCGCCTCGTCAGTGTGGCGGAATCCCAGGGGTCGTCCGGCACGCCACATGCTACGCGTTCAGCACCACCTCTCCTCGGAGCCCTCCATGCGGTAACGCCCCTTCGGCAAGCTCGACTTCCAGGTGTCCGCCCTCGGCTTCGGGGGCATGCGTATGCCCCAGGTCGCGGAGTGCTTCCGGCAGTGATGTTCGGCCCTGGAGTCGCTACTCTTCCAGCAGGGGGCTGGGCAGCAAGGGGGGCTTCTCGTTCGCGCCCTCGTCGGGCAGCAGCGCCACCTCGGAGAGCAGCACGGTGGGCGCGGTCAGCGTCACCGGGAGCCCGTGGGTGGGACCCCTGCCGTAGGGCCCGCCGCTGGACGTGACCAGGAAGCTGCGATCATGCAGCTCACCCGCGGCCACGATGTCTCGCAGGCTCCGGCGATCGAGGGCCTCGAAGCGCAGGCCCCGGACGGGCTCTTCACGGCCGTCGGCGTAGAGCCGCACCACCTGCAGCGGGGTCGGCACGGCGCCCTGATCGGAGCTGGAGTCCCCGAAGAACGAGAAGAATCCGTCCTGGGGGACGATGGAGGGATCCGTCAGTCGGCGCACCACCAGCACGTGGTCCAGGTCGTAGTCCTCGGCCAAGGCCAGGCCCTGCTTGACCACGCGGCGCCAGCTCTGCTGCCGGTCGGGTGTGACCGTCAGCTGACTCGGCAGTCCCCGGGCCAGCCGACCCGGGAAGGCCCGGCCGTGGCCGTTGCTCTCGGGCACGTCCTCGCTCGGAGTGCGGGAGGACAGCAGCGTGCGCACCACGCCGTCTTCCACCAGCTGCACCCGCTGGGCGGGCACACCCTCGTCGTCGAAGGCGAAGGCGGACGGGGCGGTGGGAACGGCCTGGGGATCGTCCACCACGCTGTAGCCGTCGGGCAGCACCCGGCGCTTGAGCCGGAAGGCTTGGGAGCTGGACTTGTCCCGTCCGAAGCGGTCCTTGGCCTTCTGCACGGGGGGCGTGCCGGACAGGTGCGGGACCAGCAGGCAGCGGAACAGGTCCACCGCGGCTTCGCCCTCGAAGATCACCGGCCCGACGTACTCGTCCGTGGCCCTGGGCGCCTCGCGCCACGCCTCCAGGCGCGAGGTGAGCTGCCCCACCTCGCCCGTCATGGTCTCGAGATCGGGGAGCTGCTCCGAGTGCTGGGCGTACCAGGAGGCGTGATCCCAGGCCTGCGCGCCGTCGTCGGCGCGGATGCTCGCGACCACGCGCAGATCCATCTCGCCGTGGGGCCGCTGCGCGCGGGTACCCAGGCTGTCCAGCAGCACGCGGCGCCCGGTGTCGGAGAGGGCGTAGACCTTGGAGCTGTCGATCTGCGGGTGGTCACGGAAGACCGCGGACAGCGACCGGGCGGTGCTGGCCAGGTCCTCCGCGTCGGAGGGGGGGAGCGCCTCGAGCTCGGCCTGGTGGGGTTGCCCCGGCGAGAAGTCCGCTGGTCGGTCTGGGTCCTCCACCTCGGAGCGTCGCTCCGCCTGCTTGCGGGCCAGGTTCTCCACCGCGTGCTTGTACTCACGGTCGGTGAGCAGCCAGGCGTCGTGGCGCAGCGCGGTGGGTTGGTCTTCGATCACCAGGCTTCGGCTGCCGAAGCCGTCGCCCTGTCCGCGCGCGCTGAAGTTTGCGTTGTCCATCTCGGGGCTGCCCACCCGCACGGCCACACCCAGGTCTCGATTGGGTTCCAGCTCGTAGCGGACCAGGCCGCCAAGCACGGCCTGGACCTCGACGGTCTGGGTGTCCAGCAGGTCGTAGGCGATGAAGTAGGGGGGCTGAGCGTCCTCGAGCGCGAGCTGCTCGACGGAGCGATCGAGCTCGGCTTGCAGGGCGTCCACCACGGGATCGGCGTGGGAAGGGAGGGCGAGCAGGAGGGGGATGAGGAGTGCGGTGGCCATCACGAGTTCCCTCCTTCGTCGGTGCCGGGTCGTGGCAACAGGGGAGGCCGGTCCTGGTCTTTTTCTTTCCGCTGGGCCTCCATGCGAAGCAGCAGCAGGCTGGGGGAGATGGCGCTGTTGGGCACCGCCCCGCTCTCGGCGCCGCAGAAGCCGTTGAACACGGCGGGATCATCCCCCGCCGCAGCGATGCTGCCGATGGCCACCAGCGGTGTGCCCACCAGGTCGATCCCGCGAACCATCTCGTCGGGGCGGCCGTCCGCGTAGACTCGCCAGGCGGTCTCGACGCGCACGTTGAAGGAGTTGGGGAAGGTCCGGCCCGTGGTGGTGAAGCCGCCTCCGATCTCGTCGACGATCAGGCCCCACTCGCGATCCTGTTCCTGCAGGGCCCGCACCAACTGCTCGCGAAGCTGGGCGTAGGGCAGCGGCGTGGAGCTCTCCACGATGGTGTTGCCCATGCGGGACACGGGCAGCTTGCCGTCCTGGGCCCGACCGTGGCCGTTGCTCTGGTCGAAGCCCTCGATGGGCGAGCGGTTCATCAGGAAGCCCTGGAAGACGCCGTCCTGGATGATCACCGCTCGCCGCGATGGCTGGCCTTCGTCGTCGTAGCGGTAGTGGCCGTTGAGGAACTCCCCCGCGTAGGTCTGCAGCGTGGGGTCGTCGTAGATGGTGATCGTCTCGTGGGTCACCCGCTTGCCCACCTGGTCGCGGAAGGTCTGGCCTTCGTCCTCGTCCTTCTGGCGGTGGCCCTCGGCCCGATGGCCCAGGACCTCGTGGATGAAGACCCCGGCGGCAGCGCCGCGCAGGATCAGCGGACCGCTGTAGGGCTCGCCTCGGGGGGCTGCTCGCAGGGCGGCGTGGTCGCGCAGCAGGCCCTCGGTCCACTGCATCAGCTCGTCGCGGCTCGGGAGATCGCCGGGATCGTGGACGTCCTTCCAGCGGTACAGGTCCAGGTCCATGCCGTCGGGTGCGGTGGAGCCGATCTCCATGGCGATGCGCAGCCAGGTGCGCGGCTGGCGAATGCGTGTGCCTTCGCTGGTGATGATGGTCTGGGTGCGTGCCAGGGTGTCCAGCTGCACCGTGGCGTCTTCCACGGTGGGGTCATCCAGCAGCTGGGCCGACAGCTCGGTGACGAGGCCTTCCCATGCGCCTCGGTCCAGCTCCAGGGCCGCCTCGTCGCCGAGCATGACCTGGGGCTCCTCGTGGCTGAAGTCAGGTGACTGATCGGTCTCCTCCACCTTCACCGTGCGGTTGGCCCGCACCTTCAGGATGGTCTGCTGGGCGCTGGTGATCTCCTCATGGGTCTGGCGCCAGATCTCGGCGCGCAGGGCCAGCTCGTCTCCGTCGCAGGGCAGGCGCAGGCCATGGTGGGAGGTCTTGTTGATCCACCACTCGTCCCGCACCGGGTGGGTGTTGTCCAGCTCGTGGCTACCGACGCGCACGGAGACGTCCAGCAGGCAGCGGCGCTCCTCGCTGCTCGTCGCCAGGGCGCCCTGCTCGGCGCGGATGTCGATGGTGGTGGCGTCCGAGACCCGGTAGCCGAGGAAGTACGGAGCGTCCTCCTGGTCGCTCCACGCCGTCATGGTGCGCTCCAGCTCCGCCTCGAGCGCCCGCAGCAGCGGGTCGCCCTCCTGGGCGTGGCTCGGGTGGGCGATGAGGCCGATGGTGACCAGGGACAGGGCTGTGAGCATGTCCACCTCCTGCGGGGAGTATGGAGGAGAAGGTCCGCCCAGACAAGGGCTCCGGTGATCGGGTTCTTTTTGAACCGACACTGGTTGGACAGCGGCTATGTCTCCGTCTCCTGTCGAGATCCATCCATGCCGATGCCACACCGCCCCCTGATGGTGCTCGCTGCCCTGTGCGGCCTCTCCGGGCTGATGATCGCTGCGTGTGATCCCGAACCCACCGACGACACCGACAAGCGGGACGACTCGCCCCCCGTGGACACCGCCTGCACGGGGGAGACGGGGCCCGGTGACACCGACACCGACACCGACATCGACATCGACACCGACACCGACACCGACACCGACACCGACACCGACACCTCGATCCCCTCGACCTGGTACGCCGACGCCGACGGGGATGGCTACGGCGATCCCGACAGCTCCACCGAAGCGGTGCACGCCCCCTCGGGCTGGGTGGCCGACGCCACCGACTGCGACGACAGCGACGCCGCCGTGCATCCCGGGGCCGAGGAGATCTGCGGCGACGGCGTGGACGACGACTGCGACGGCGAGGACCTGGAGTGCGGCTTCGACAAGCACGTGGACCTGGCCAAGGCCGACGTGAAGCTCTACTGTGCTCACGCGAGCTACGACGCGGGTCGCCTGATCGACATCGGTGACGTGAACGCCGACGGCGTCGATGACATGGTGATCACCACCCTGTACGCCGATCGCCTGAGCGGCGGCGGCTACCTGGTCTACGGCCCTGTCACGGCCGACACCGACCTGGGCAGCGCGGGCATCCGCTTCGAGGGCCTGGGCGACGGCGGTGGCCCGGGGCGCTCCCTGGGGCTGGGGGACACCGACGCCGACGGCTACGACGACATCGTCTTCGGGGCGCCCTACGCGCACTCCGACTCCGCCTACATCATCCGCGGTCCCGTCAGCGCCGACATGGACATCGCCGACGCCGACGCGGTGCTGCGGGGGCAGACCGAGAGCTACTTCGGCCACGGCGCCGACCTGGCCGATGTCAACGGAGACGGCTTCGCCGATGCCGTGATCGGGGTGTACCGGGACAACACGGGCGGGGACCAGTCCGGCGCGGCCATGGTGGCCTACGGGCCCATCACCGCCGACCTGTCCTTCCCCGACAGCGCAGATGCCGTGTTGGCCGGAGAGACCCCCGCCAACTACACCGGTCGCTCGGTGCGTGCCGGTGACGACGTCAACGGGGACGGCATCGGCGACCTGCTCATCCCCGCCAACCGCGCATCCGACGCTGGCATGTGCTCGGGCAAGGCCTACGTCGTGTTCGGTCCGGTGTCGGGCACCTGGTCCCTGAGCGCGGCCGACGGCACCTTCATCGGCGAGACCGCCAGCGACTACGCGGGCACGGCCTTGGCCATGGGTGATGTGGACGGCGACGGGCTCAGCGACGTGGCGATGGGCTCCTACGGCAACATCGCAGGCCACCAGCAGGGCGCGGCCTACGTGGTCCTGGGGCCGGCCACCGGCACCCTCGGCTTGTCGAGTGCGCCGATCATCGTCCGCGGCAGCGTCGGAAGCCAGCAGGTCGGTATGGGGCTGGCGGTCGAAGACGTGGACGGCGATGGGGTGGAGGAACTGCTGGTCGGTGCGCCTGGAGACAGCTCTGCCGGTACCGCGTCCGGCGCAGCCTTCTTGTTCTACGGTCCCCTGAGTGGCAGCTACACCACCGCCGACGCCGAGGTCTCCCTGTGGGGCGAGGCCGGCAGCGACAACGCGGGTCAGGGCGTCGCCATCGGCGACCTGGACGGCAGCGGCTGGGCCGAGCTGATCGTGGGTGCCCCCTACGAGGCCACCGGGGGTAGCCAGGCCGGCGCGGTCTATGTGGAGTACGCGGTGCGCTGAGCTAGCCGCCCTTCTTCTTCCCCCCACCCGTGAACCTCCGCCCCATCCACGCGATGCCCCGCACCAGCGAGCCCTCCAGGTCTCGCTGCACTTGCGGGAAGGTCTCCCGGATGCGGATGTGCTGGGGGCAGGCCCGCTCGCACTTGCCACAGTCGGTGCAGCTCGAGGTCCAGCGGGGCTCGCCGTCCGAGGTCCCCATGCCCAGGTACATGGCGTGGAACAGGGTGGGCTCGAACCAGCCGAACATGTGGTAGTTGTTCAGGTTCTTGAACGCGGCCGGGATGTCGATGCCGGCGGGGCAGGGCATGCAGTAGGCGCAGCCGGTGCAGTCCACCTGCAAGAGCTCCCGGTAGGCGGCCCGCACCCGGGCGATGATGTCCAGCTCAGCCTCACTCATGCCATCGGGCAGGGCGTCGCAGGCGATGCGGATGTTCTCGTCGACGTGGTCCTGGCGGTTCATCCCGGACAGCACGGTGGTGACCATGGGGTTGTTCCAGATCCAGCGCAGGGCCCAGTCGGTGGGCGAGCGTTTCACCGCCGCTTCGTCGTACAAACGCTGCACGCGAGGTGGGATCTTGCCCACCAGCGAGCCGCCACGCAGCGGCTCCATCACGACGATGCCCATGCCCTTGGCGTGGGCGTGCTCTATGCCCTCGATGCCCGCCTGGTAGCGCTCGTCGAGCATGTTGTACTGCACCTGGGCGAAGTCGAAGTCGTAGTCGTCACAGATGCGCAGGAACGCTTCCTTGCGGCCGTGGAACGAAAACCCCATGTGTCGCACTACGCCCTGGGCCTTCTTCCCCTCCATCCACTCGATCACGCCCAGCTCCACCATCTTGTCCCAGGTGGGGCCGTTCAGGGCGTGCAGCAGGTAGTAGTCGATGGTCTCGACCTTCAGCTTGGCCAACTGCTTGTCCAGGGTGGCCTGCATCGCTTCGGCGGCCTTGATGCGCATGCAGGGCAGCTTGGTGGCGATGTGCACCTGCTTGCGCAGGCCTGGGTCGGACAGGATGTGCTCCCCCAGGAAGCTCTCCGACGCACCCAGGTGGTAGGGGACCGCGGTGTCCAGGTAGTTCACGCCTCGCTCGATGGCGCTCACGATCTGGGCCTTGGCCCGGGCGGCATCGATCAGGCTCGAGGCGGGGCCGCCCACCCGGGTGGGCAGGCGCATGCAGCCGAAGCCGAGCGCAGAGAGCTTCTCGTCGCGGCCGGGCATGGTGCGGTACTGCATGGGGCCTCCTGGGTGGGTTGGTCATAGCCCGCCGGTGTACCATGGGGCGTCTTCTGCGCCCGGACGCCCCTGTGCTCACCACCCTGCTGCTGCTCGCCTGTGCCGGCCCTGACGAGGGGATCACACCGCAGCCGGATCGGGCCGCGGGGGAGCGTGCGCCCCTCACCAGCACCTGCGACGACACGGACGAGGTGCGCTGCCTGTTGCCCTGGCCCTCCAGCCGCTTCACGGCCCAGGACCCCGCCACCTCCACTGGGCTGCGCGTCGCGGTGGAGCCCGAGGCCTGGCCGGTGGAGGAGGACCTCTCATGGCTGGGCCTGGCCGATGGCTTCTCACGCCTCAGCGCGGTGGCCACGGCCTTCGACGCTGCCTTGGACGCAGACGGCCTGGACGGGAGCCTGCTGCTGCTGGTGGCAGAGCCCGGCGAGCCCTCGTTCGGCCAGGTGGTGCCGTTGGAGCTGGAGACGATCGTCCAGGGGAACCTTACGCCCGAAACCCTGATCATCGGGCGCCCGGCGGAGCCCCTGGTGGCCAACGCCGATCACGTGGTGGTGGTGCTCGACAGCCTGCGCACCGATGCCGGAGAGCCGCTCCCCGACGAGCGACCCACCCAGGTGGCCCTGGGGCTCGAGGCAGCGCTGAACGACGACGAGGAGGCCCTCCGCGCCTACCACGCCCCCACCCTCCTGCTGCTGGACGCCACTGGGATCGAGCCCGAGGCTGTGCTGCGGGTCTGGGACTTCACCACCCGCTCCACCGAGGATCCCTGGCGTCGCGTGCTGGCGCTGCGGGAGGCGGTGGCCACGGCCGGGCCGCCCTCGGCGGTGGTCGACGCACTCGAGCTGCGGGAGGCGCCCCAGCTCCTTCGGGTCACGGGCCGGCTGCCAGGCTGCCCTCGGTTCCTCGACGATGACGATGCGCTGGTCCTGGGCGATGACGGCCTGCCGGTGCTGCAGGGGGAGCACGAGGTGGACTTCCGGGTCTTCGTGCCCGAAGGCGGGGGTGACTACCCCGTGGCCTTGTACGGTCACGGCACCGGGGGAGGGGTGACCGACGGCTCCTTCGCCGAGGCCCTGGCCGGAGAGGGCTGGGGCAAGGCCAACCTCCACTGGCGCGGCTGGAACGAGGACGAGCTGCTGGGCACCCTGACCTCCCTGGGCCCCTTCCTCGAGGGCTCCGCCCGCTCCACCGGCGGCGTACTGCAGTCCATGTCCGACGGCTTCTGCCTCTCCCGAGCCCTCGAGGGGGAGCTGGGCGACGCGCTTGCGGCCAAGACCCTCGGTGGTGAGCCCAATCCCGCGGGGGGACGCCGCCCCGACATGGCCGAGCCCATGTGGGTGGGGCGCTCCATGGGGGGCACGCTGGGGGCGGTCTTCGCTGCAGCCCACACGGACATCGTCGCGGGCGCCCTGAACGTGCCCGGTGGCGGCTGGTCCCACATGATCCCGCGGTCCTGGCTCTACGAGTACGGCGTGCAGGCGATGATGGCCGCTCACTACGACGACGAGATCGACCAGACCCTGGCGTTGATCGTGGCTCAGGGTGTCTGGGACGAGGTGGACGGCGCCGTCTGGGCCGATCGCGCCGTCGAGCGGGGGCTGGTCTTCCTGCTCCAGGAGAGCATCGGCGATCCCATCGTGCCCAATCCCGGTACCGAGATCCTGGCCCGGGCGTTGGGAGCGGTGCAGCTGGAGCCCGCTGTCGAGGTGGTGGAGGGCCTCGATGCACAACCCGGCCCCCTGGCGACCAGCGCCCTCGAGCAGTTCCGCGTGGCGAGCGACGAGATGTTCGCCATCCACGACTTCGTCGACGACGACACCTACGCCGCCCAGGCCGCCCACGAGCAGCTCGCTGCCTTCGCCACCTCGGTGGCCGTCGGCGCCCCCGAGATCGCCCACCCGGAGACCTGCACCGACCACGGCGTGGACGGCAGCTGCGACTTCTCGGAGTAGCGGAGGCAGTTCGGGGGGACCTGCCTCGAAGCAAGATCGCCATGCTATGGATCGATCCAGCGGTTGCCCACCACCTCTGGTGGTGACCTCTTCCCGGGGGACCGAGTGAGGCGTTCCACGACCCTTCTCTGCTGCGCCATCACCGCCTGCGGCGAGCCCGACAAGTCCGACAGGCCCGACGACACCGGCGTCCGGCCTGGAGACAGCGCTCCTGTGGTGGACGCCGACGGCGATGGCTTTTCACCACCAGAGGACTGCGACGACGTCAACCCGGAGGTGCATCCTGGCGCCCTCGAGATCTGCGATGAGATCGACAACGACTGCGACGGCAGCATCGATCCCGACCACGCCGAGGGCGCCACCGTCTGGTACCTCGACGCCGACGGCGATGGATTCGGAGATCCCGATCACAGCGCCACGGCCTGCAGCCCCCCCAGTGGCTACGTTGCCGACGCTGCCGACTGCGACGACAGTCATGCCGACGTCCACCCTGACGGCGCCGAGACCTGCGCTGACGGTGTGGACCAGGACTGCGATGGCTTGGTGGACTGCGAGGATGGTGACTGTGTAGATAGTGAGCTGTGTGTCGAGACGGACTGTACCGATGGCCTCGACGATGACCTCGATGGCCTGGCCGATTGTGATGACGACGACTGCTGGGGTGTGGAGTGCCACCCGGCTGGCGTGCTTGCCAGCGTGCACAGCGGCCGGGGTTGGAACCACTTGTCGAGGATTCGGGAGCCCCAATCGCCCCAC
>CAZHIK010000035.1:0-322 GCA_964532635.1 uncultured Enterobacterales bacterium | reverse complement strand
AGTGTCACCGGCACCATCCGGGTCTTGCCCGCTGGTGCGGTCTCTTGGGGCAGCACCGGCGCGCGCGACACCTGCGCCTGGGCGGTGGACCAGCTCAGCTTCGAGCAGACCGGGAACACCGTCTACTGGGGAGTCACCCGAAACGTCACCCCACCCGTGCGCGCGGGTGTCGCCATCGAACCGGGCTGCCGGATCGCCAGCAGTTGGTTCCTCCCCGATGAGCTCTGGAATGGGGCCAACAGCTCGGCCAGGGGATTCTTCGAGTCCTTCAATCCCGGTTGGTTCATCTACCAAGACCTCTGGTACGCCACGTCTCCAACGG
>CAZHIK010000034.1:7202-22705 GCA_964532635.1 uncultured Enterobacterales bacterium | reverse complement strand
CTGGATCTGGCCATGGCCGATCGCTTCGCCCTGATCCTCCCGCTGCCCGAAGCGGTCACGATGGACGACGCGGCCCGGCGCGCCATCATCACCGCCGCGGGCCCCGACGACAGCCCTGGCGTGGACGCCTTCCACACAGCCGCGCCGGATCTGTCGGCCGTGGGCGGCCGGCTGCGGCGCGTCATCGACGACGCACGCGCGGCCCTTCCCGAAGTCATCGAGCGCTGGGGTGATCCCACGGCCTCCTATGTCCAGGAGCTGTGCGTGAACCTGGCCGCAGGCACCCGACACGCCCCGACCGGCCGGCGTTCGGGCTTCCTGTACCGGGGCCTGCTCGCCTCCATCGCGGTCAGTGAAGCCTGCGGCCACCCGGTTCGCGCGGCCGACGATCACTTCGTCTCCTATGTCGAGCTGGCGCTGCCCTATCGGGCGATGGACTGTCCCCTCGCCGCAGCGGTGCTGGAGAACGCCCACGCCGCGGCCGCGAGCGTGGCCCTGGACCGCCGCAACCACGCCGGCGCCCTGCGGGCGCGGGCCCTGGCGCTGTCGGAGCCGGACAAGCTCATCGATGCCTACGCTGATGCGAACAGCGTGGAGAGCGACAAAGGGCTGAGCGAGGTGGACCACGATCTGATCCTGGATCGGCTGCTCCAGGATCTGTCGAACACCGACACGGAGCGCGCCCTGGTGGCGTTCGGCAACGCCATCAAGCTGGGCCGCAGGGTGCTGGCGCAGCCCCATCGCTTCACCCCGGCGGTGGTCGAGCGGGTCCTGGCCGCGGTGGACCGGGCCACGGGGCTGGGCGACGAGCACCTGGCCAGCAAGGTGCCCCAGCTGGCCACGGCGCTGGATCTCGAGACGGGGCGCCTCTCCCCGCTGGATGCCACGGCGCTGCGCGTCGCGCTCCAGCTGAGCCGCCACCAGGGCGGCTCCTGGGATCGGCCCGATCTGCACCGGGCCGCCCACCTGTTCCGCACTGTCAGGAACACCATCGCCGAGGCCTCTTCCCCCACGAACGGCACAGCGGATGGAGGTTCGTCATGTGCAAGCTGAAGGCGCTGGTGGTGGAAGAGCAATGGGGCGGAGGCTCGCTGATGCGCGCCTCCACCCTGCACCTCCCCCTGTCCACCATCGCGGATCGCAGGCTGGTGTCCCTCGGGCGCCAGGTGCCCATCAGCACCACCAGCCGGCGCTACGAAGCGGACGCCCCCTACCACCAGGTCCGCCTGGGCAAACACGCCATCCGCATCGACGGCGAGGTCAGGACCTGGACGGGATTCACCCTGGCCCTGGGGGCCTCGATGCTGGTGGAGTTCCTGCGCCGTCGGGTGGCCTGGGAGGTCCAAGGCACCGCGCTGGACAGCTGGCGCCGGGAGATGGGGCTCGAGGTGGGCGACGAGCTGTACACCCTGCTGGCCACCATCTTCGAGCGCCGCGCGCTGCTGGGGCTCTGCATGCGAGCCGACAACCTGGCGCTGCCCCCCCTGCCCGCAGGGCACTGGGTCCTGCAGGGGGCATTCGATCTCGACCTGTCCGTACAGGTCCAGCGCGGTCGGACCTGGCGCTGCGTCCACGACCACTCGGCCCCCATCGCGGTGACGGCCACGCGGCCGGTCCAGGTCGGCAAGCATCGCCTCGATCTGCCCATCCAGGCGGTCTTCCACCACGACGAGGGCCGGATCTGCTGGTGGGACGGCCAGCGCTTCGGGTTCTGCCGGGACCTGGACGCGCTGCCCGCCCAGCTGGCCCACGCCTTGGAGAAGCACGGTGAGCCCAAGCCGGCCCGGTGGGACCAGCTGCGGCCCGCCCAGGACCTGATGCCCCGCTTCCTGCTCCGCATCCCGTCGCGGAGTGAGGCGCGCGCGCTCCGGCGACAGCGAGGGACGGTGCCCTGCGGCGCCGCCGCGCCCGCCCTGCTCGAGCCCCTGGGCAGCACGGTGCCGCTGCTGTCCAGCAGTGGTGAACTGCTGGGCATCCCCGTCGTGGACGATCCCGCGGATGCGATGGCGATCCTGCGGCGCACGCCGGGCGGGCGGGCCTACAACCCCCACGCCGATCCCATCCACCCCGACGACGTGGATCTCGGGCGCTGGCCCTCCTGGCGCATCGCCTGCCTGCCGAATCTAGTGGCGGTCGCATGAAGGTCCACGATGCCGTGGACGCGGCGCTGGCTTGCGCTGTGGCCGAGGGTGTTCTCGGGCTCCTGGCGCTCCTGGCGACCCTGGCCAGCGTGCGCCTGCTGGCCGACGAGTCCACCCGCACGGCGTCGATCGTATCGGGGGCCGACGGCACGGAGCTGCGCCTGGCACCGGGCTTCTTCGAGAGCGAGGTCGAAGACGGTCGCGACAGCCTGTGGGTGCTCGCCCACGAGCTGGGCCACCGGCTCGACCTGCACCTGGCGATCCGCAGCGTCGATGCCGAGGGTCGCTACCCCCAGCGCACGAACTTGCTGCTGGACGTGCTGGTGAACACCAAGCTGGACCGGGTGTACCTGCCGGGGGGTTGCGCACTCCAGCGGCGCCTGTACCCCCACGATGCCTGGCCCCAGTGCCTGCTGCTGGGTCCCCGGGGCCTGGTCCGCGCTCTGCGTGGAGCGGAGGGCCCGGGCACGCCGCTAGGTGAAGGCGAGGTGGAGCTGCTCGAGGCCCACTTCCGCACCCTGGATGTGCCCCGCCCTGGGCCGGTTGCTAGGCTCTTGTCCGACGCCGACAGTAATCCCGAGCCCATGGGTTGGCTTCGTCGAGCCCTGCGGACGCTGGACATACCCGAGGCCATGGCGAAGAAGGTGGCCTTCGTGGGCTCCCATGGTAGGGCGGGCGCGGCCGCCGTGACGGAGCGCGGCCGGCAGGCCCGTGCCCGAGGGGAATCCAAGCAGTCGGGAGAGCCGGGTATCGAAGCCTCCGCGCCGGGCCTCATCCGGGTCCAGCGTCGCTCGGAGCGCCGCGCCACGGCGCGCACGCTGTTCCTGCAGGCGGTGCGCCGCGCCGTGATGCTGGACCTGGGCTGCCCGGAGCCCGACCGGGAGACCAGCGCGATGCCCCGACCGGGGCGACGCGACGCGGCCATGCTCGGCTGCGATCTGCTGCCCGTGCACTGGCACCCCAGGAACCATGATGAGCCCGACGGCGAGCGCGTGCGGATCTACCTGGACGTGAGCGGCTCCTTCCATCGCTACCTGTCCCTGGTCCTGTGGCTGGTGGAACAGCTGGGCGATCAGGCCTTCCGCCCCCTGTGGGCCTGGAGCTCGTCGGTCTGGCCCATCGGTGCGGACGAGCTGCGGCGCGGAAACCTGCACGGCGATCCCTCGGCCACCCTCATCGGCCCGGTGCTGCAGCACGTCCCCAACCACTCCCGGGCGCTGATCATCACGGATGGATGCTTCCACGTCGAGCCGTGGATGCAACGCACGGTGCAGCGGCGGGGGCTGGACCTGGTGTTCCTGCTGTTCGGGGGCGGCCAGAAAGTGCAACGAAGACTGTCAGTAATCTCGCGCTCGGTCCTCTTTGTTCCCGACGAGCTGCTCTGACATGGAGGTCCCGTGCTCACTCGCATCATCGATCCCGACCGCGATGAGGTCTTCTTCTACGCCTCGGCGGGCAAGGACTACCTGCCCGTGCACCGCATGGACCACGACTACGACACGTACGTGCTGGTCGACCTGTCGGGGGACCTGGTCTCCCGTATGCGCGTCAGCCTCGCGGCGCTGCAGGCCAACGGCAGCAAGTACGGCTTCGAGTGCGTTCGGGCCCCGCGCCGGGTGACGCCGGCCCAGCTCGGCTGCTCCCATGCCCGCTTCGCTGCCGCCTGGCTCTCGCCTGGGGAGCGCCAGGCCTACCATCGGTGCCTCCGCGCAGCGGGCAGCCAGGACGACGGGCTGGTGGCCGTGCTGAACCGTCGCGTGGGCGGCACGACGCGTCGCGTGAAGGTCATCGTGCTCCAGGCCGAAGCCGTGGCCACCCTCCACGCCCTGTTCTTCTCCCAGGGCTTCGCGCCCCGCGCCCTCTGCCTGCTCCGTCCCGGCCCGGCCCCCATGTCCTGGACGGGCTTCACCCGCTGGGACGGCCCCTTGGCCCGCACCATGCGCGTCCAGGTGCCCCCCGAGAAGTGGCCGGAGATCGTGCTGTTCGCCGGCGGTGATCGTCGCTTCGACTGGCCCTATCCCCACAGCTGGCAGGGCTACGAGGGCTGGAAGGTGTCCAACGGCTTCGGTCGGTTCAACCCGGTGGTGGCCCGCGCCCGCGGCCCCATCTCGAATCTGCAGGCCAACCAGTTGGTCAGCCCCTACTCGGGGATGGAGGCCGCGTGCGCGTGAAGTACAATCCCCCTCCCTCTATGCTGATCGAGGGGTTCGACGGGGCTGTGTGCCCCGTCTGTCGGAAGGTGATCTCCGAGTGGGAGACGGGCACGCTGCTGCTGTGCGAGCACGCCTTGGCGCTCTACCTGGATCTGATCGACCACCACTGGGTCCACCCTGCCTACGCCGGGCTGCACGAAGACGAAGAGGCTGACAGCTGGACCGACGACTGGTGCCTCGAGCGCCTGTCCGAGGGGCCCGACTTCGGCGACCTCAACTCCGCTCGGTTGGTCGCCGAGCGCGATCGTTTCCTGATCGAGGAGGACTGGAGCGTGGTGCAGCTCGAGCTGACGGGCATGGCCGGCCCCTTCGGCTCCACCTGGTCCATCTGGGTGGCCTGGCCTGCCGCCCTGCTCGACCCCGCGCTTCCCGACGGTGGAGTGCAGCGGACCCTGGATCGCGTCGCGGAAGAGCTGGCGCCCACCATCGGATCAGGCCGCATCGCCAACGGCACGCCCGTCGAGCTGATGCCGGCCGGATGGCGCGGAGAAGGGGTGGTGCTGGAGCCATGAGCCGACGCGCCCGGACCCTGCGCGAGACCGTGCGGCTGCAGCGTGAGCAGCAGCTGCGCGCCGCCCTGCGCAAGCCCCGACCCGACCGCCCCTGCGTGGAGCTCGAGCGGGAGCTGGGGCGCGTGCTGGACGCCCTGGTTCGGGCCGAACCGCCACCCGTCGACCTGTCGCCGGCCGCAGCGGCGATCGCCGAGCAGCTGTGCGGCGACTCCACCGAGTCCCCGGTTCGGCTCGAGCGCATGCTCGACCTGGCCTGTGTGCTTCGAACCCGGGGCAGGAAGCTGCTGTCCATGAAGCCCGAGGAAAATCCCTACGGCTTCGAGGTCATCCACTACCCCCTGTTGCTCGGCGAGCTGGCGAAGCATCCCTGGCTGCGCTCGCCCATGACCTGGCGTCCCCGCGGGAAGCGCCGCTGGACCCTGTTCGTCAGCCTGGCCAGCCACCTGCTGGGCTACTGGCCCATCGCTCCAGCGCTGTTCTCCGCGTTCCAGCTCGCCCATCGCGACCGGCCGGGCGAGGATGCCATCTGCATTCCCCTGCTGGTCCACATCGCCCGCGGTGGCTCCCGGGCTGCAGCGGTGGAGCAGGGGCTGACACCGGGCCCCATCACCCGTCGGGGCTGGCACGCCTTCTTGCGCAGCCCCGTGCAGCTGGACTTCATCCGCGCGTTCAGGCGGGCTCAGCTGATCGGACTCGGCGTGTCCAGAGTGTCTGCCGATCGGGTGGTCCGGCACCATGCATGTACGCTGCGTGACGTCGACGAGGCCGATCTCTACGAGCAGTTCCGCTGGCTGGCCAAGCATGACCTGAATGAACTCACGGACCGCGAGATCGACCGAATTCTGACGGTCATCCAGTTGAAGAAGGACGAGGACGCAACCTGGAGCCTCACTGGGCGCACGCCGCGCTCCCTGCTCGTGCTGTGGCGTCGTGAGTTCTGTTGGACCGAGCACCCGCGGTACAGCCGCATCGCCCCCGCCGAGAGCTTTCCGCAGCCCGCCAGGGAGCTGGTGCTTGATGGGGAACCCCGCTGCGATGCCAGCGGCAGGCCCTGGTCCGTTCAGCACATCGCGACCTTCGACGAGCTGCGTCGGGAAGGTCGAGCCATGCGCCACTGCGTGGCCTGGTACGCCGACGATGCCCTTCGCGGCCGTCGCTCGTTCTGGTCGCTCCGTCTCCTCGACCAGCGTCGCCTGACCCTCGAGCTCGACCATCGTGCCGGCAAGGTCGTGCAGGCCAAGGGCAAGCTCAACCGGGAGCCCACCGAAGAGGAGCAGGCCGTACTGACCCGGCTGGCGGCGTGAGGCACGAAAGCCGACCCGTCCGCGACAGGACTGTCAGGAATGCGATGGCTCACGCCTCCTACTGGACGACATCGACAACGTTCAACCGAAAGGAGCGACCATGCGTGAAGCCGTTTCCAGCAGCGAAGACCGGATCAGACACCTCTACAAGTGCCGGGTCTGCGGAAGTCAGCCCGCCAAGCTGCATAGCGTCCGCCTGTCCGAATGGCTCGAGGTCATCGCCGACGACTACACCTACGAAGACTGGCTCTGCGACAAGCACCGCTACGAACTGCGGACGGAGTTCATCTGCGGAGCCTGCCTCAGCCAGGCGACCGTTCCGAGAGGCGTCATCACCGGCTTCCTCACCCACAACGAGGTCATCTGGCGGCTGTCGTTCTCGAGGGAGCCCGTCGAGTACGACTTCACCAAGTGGCTGCGGTACATGCGGCGGTATCGGGCTGAGGTGTTGGCGGGCTGAGGTGGCACCGGAAGCCACCCTTCGCGCACACCTTGGTGTCCGCATTCCTGTCCTCGCCGCGTCCGCCCCAGGTGCGTACTGTCCCGGTACCCCTGGAGGAACCCATGATGACCGAGCTCGAGTTCTTCGAGAAGACCCTCGACCAGATCCGACCCTCGCCCACGGAACGCAGCCAGGTCCAGGCCCGCATCGACCAGACCATCGATCACGTCCGCGCCTGGAACCCCGTCGCCGAGGTCCACCCCTGCGGTTCCTGGGCCAAGCGCACCATGCTCGCCGGTCGGAAGGAGGCCGACCTGGTGATGGTGATGGCCGCGGCACCCGACGACAGGACGCTGGCAGGGCTGGCCGCCCACCTCTCCTCGCTGCCCGGACGCTCTCGCCGTCCCGAGGTCAAGGACAAGGCCGTCGCCCTCGAGTTCAACGACGGCGTCAAGCTCGATCTGCTCCCAGTCGCCCGAGTTGGGCGCACGCCAGACGGCCCCTCCATCCCTCGCAAGCTCCGGCATGCCCTCGCGGGCATCCAGCATGTGCAGTGGTTCAAGCAGGAAACCGCAGGGACGCCGCTCGCACAGGTCGTCATGCTGTTCAAGCACCTCAAGCAGCTCCACGCTCCGGCCTTCGACGCCCTGCCCTCGTTCGTTCTCGAGGTCATCGCCGTTCGCATCTGCCAGGACCCCACTGCACACATCAACGAGCAGGTGTTCGACACGCTCGAGGCCATCGGTGTCGGCGTCCTGAACCCCGGCGAGCGGCTGTACCGCCTGCCCGACCCCGCGAACCCATCACGGAACCTGCTCGCTGATCTCGGTCCCCGGGATCGGGCCAGGATCAAGGACAAGGCCGGACAACTCGCCCGCCACATCTACGACGGCGAGTGGTACGCCCTGTTCCCCAGGGATGGCTACCTCCCCTCCGCCGACTCCAACATCGGCGGGCGCACCCTTGCCTGAGAAGCGGCCGCTGCCGCCTTGGTGGGAACGCTGGCCCACCTGGTGGCAGATGCAGCAGGAGCGCTTGCGGAAGCGTTGTCGGCGGCCCGGAAGCTACAGCTACGATGCACAGCACCACATCGCGACATGGGAAGGCTCCATCCGAGTCGGGCCGCGTAGGACTCGCCGCAAGCACGCATCGAAGATCGTCTGGCCCGCAGCCACCCCCTTCGTGCCCCCACTGATCATCCCGGTGGGCAAGTACTCGGCGATGCACCAGCTTCGGGACGGGTCCATGTGCCTGCTCGGCAAGGCCGACGCCGACAAGGGCTGGGAGGGTGTGGTCAACATCGACGTCTGGCTGGAAAAGGCCTCGGACTGGTTGAGCCGATACCAGCTCGAGGGCTGGGAAATCGATCCCCATCTGTGGCCGTTCCACGCGGTCCAGATGCCCCGTGCGCGCTACCGCCAGGATCTCCCGCAGAGCGCGCTCATCGTTGGAATCCCGCCCGCCCTGGAGTCCGCCGCACCTGCGGTTGGCCGGCTACGGATGCTCGTGCCAGCCAGCCAGCGCGGCATGTCGGCGGTCTCTGCTTGGGAACAGGACGAGGTCTGGCACACCTGGCGCGCCGCCCAGGCGCTGGTCCACGGCGAGCACAGTGAAGTACCGGGAGTATGGATTCGGCTGGATCACCCCATGGTGAGCCCTGCCCAACCGATGTTCGCCGACGAACAGAAGACCACTCGCATGCTGCAGGCGTCCCACGAAGCGCTCATGGAAGCGGCGCAGGGTGAAGGCAAGCTCGTTCTTCTGAACCGCTTCGTCAGCATCGAGCCGACTGAGCCTGCCTACTGGAACGCCTCCATTCGCTCGCTGGACGAGATCTCGAGGATCGCGAGCCCGCTCGGCCTGTTGGAGATCTTCGCGAATCCGAACCATCACGCCGGCTTCGTCATCGACGACCGACGAATCAGAGGCCGTCGCGGCTACGGGAGAAGCCAACTCATGAACGAGAAGATCGCCGGATGCCAGTTCGTGCTGGTCGGCCTGGGTGCGCTGGGGTCAGAGGTCGCCCACCTGCTCGCCCAGGAGGGCGCCACGAGGTTCATGCTCGTGGACGCAGACCTGATGCTCCCGGGCAACGAAGCCCGGCACCGCGCAGGGCTCGACCAAGCCGGGCTACCCAAGGTCGAAGTTGCCGAGCGCCTGATTCGACAGGTGCAGCCCGATGCGGAGATCGACGCGGTGCACGCCTGGTTCGACGAACTGGCTCCGACCCTGAGCGTGGATGACTGCGGCGACACGCTGATGATCGGCATGACAGGGGACGAGGGCCTGGAGCACTTCATCTCCGACAGCTGCAAGGCCTGGGGGACACCCTGCCTGCACGCTTGGACGGAGTCGGAGGGACGGGTACTGCGCTTGGTCCGCTACCTGCCCGGCAACGACCCCACACTGTCGCAGGTCCACGGCTCACCGGAGCGACCTCGACTACCCAGACCAGAGCCCGGTGGGCAGATCGTTACGGAGTGTGCCGAGGTGGCCCTGCCCGGCGCTGCCGTCAACCTCCACGCTGCAGCCAACTTCGTGGCGCGCTGCGCGCTCGACCTCGCTGCGGGCATCGAGACCAGAGAGAACCACTGGCTCTTCTCGCCAGGCGGGGTCGATGAGGATGGGGTGCCGGAGCGGCTCCGCGGCGCCTACGGCGCGTTGGCATTGAGAATCGACTGACCGTGCTTCTCCAGTCCCGCGAGTAGGTCCTCGTCTCGTAGAGCCTCGGCGAGCCCCGAGGCACGGTCGAGGATCGCGCGCGCTTCGTCCCCGGGCCCGAGGATGTTGGCGAGCAGCTTCAGGGCCTGGACGCGCAAGCGAACCAGCCCACCGTCACCCGCGTGGGCCACGGCCAGCCGCTCAAGGCGCTCCGCCAGCTCAGTGTTTCCCAGCCGCCAATGGCACCAAGCCCGTCCGTGTTCCCTGCGGAAGCCCACGAAGGGGGGCCCGCCCGTAGGGATGGCCTCGTACATGGCCAAGGCCTGCTCCAAGCAGCCTGGCTCGTCTCGCCAGGCGCGACTGATCCGGTAGGCCTCCTGGTCCTGGATTCGTGCGAAGTAGCAAGCCTTGTCGTGGTCGGAGAGTTCATCCGAGTCGGGACCAGCCCGAGTTCCAGCCAGTAGGTCGCGAGCCTCTCGTACCCGCGCGCTTTCGTCTGACACCATCCCGCGATCAGAGGCGAGCCTAGCACCAAACAGCGCCACCTCGAGCCGGGCGGCCACGTCGGCGCCTCGCGCCAGCCGGGCAAGGCCAAGCCGTTGCTCGGCCTGCTCGAGGTCGCGGTCACGGTGAACGAGGGAGGCGAAGCCCACATGCACCCACACAGCCAAGGGAGACTCGCTCACCGGCGGACGATCCCAGCGACGGAGCTGGTCTCGACGGATGGGCACTGGCAGATCAGCGAAGCGGCTGTGGTACTGCCCCATCATCCTGGCCCAGCTCGTGATCAGCTCTGGCATTCCGAACAGACGGATCAGGAGGCGGCCATACTTGTCTCCCTCCTGGTTGCCTCGCTTGGCCAGCCTTCGGAGCCCACGCTGCACGGTCATCGGATCGTCAGCGACTCTGGCCGACCGGAGAGCGCGCTCCTGGAGTCGACGCGCCAGCTCGGCCATTCCGCCGACCTCTTCGGCATGCATCTCCACGCAGTCGGCCCAGGTGAATCCTACTGGCGCCTGGACGGTCGAGTGTCCGCATTCGTGTCCTTTCGGCGTTGCCATCATCGGTGCTCCATTGAGACCATGAGCCGTCCAACAGCCTATCCCAGCAGCACCCCGCCTCAGCGCTACCGACGGGTCGCCGTGGTCGGTGGTGATGGCCGGCCCTCGTCCTGGCGAGACCTGGGGCGAGCGGTGCGCGTGTTCACCGCGCGGCGCTATGGAGGCAACGGAGAGCTGCGGAGGCTCGAGCGGGCGCTCAAGACCGGAACCTACGACCATGTCTTCATCCTGGCACGTTGGAACAGCCACTCGACCACCCGACGCGTCCTCGCACTCTGCCGCCGCCGGAGCATCCCGGTGACGGTCATCCCCTGAGGTACCCATGTCTCACATCATGGTCCCACGCCTGTTCGAGCGAAAGCGGAAGTCGTCCAAGGACGGCAGCCAGGCCGACGACGCTTGGTGGGTGGTCGACCCGCCGTACCTCCACGCCCATTTCCTGCTGGCCGACATCGCGGAGCGCCTTGATGACGAACTGGCAGACGCCGCCTTCCTGCGCAAGCTGGGCTTCGTCGGGCTCCGTCTGCTGCAGCACTTCGCCTACCGGGCTGGCTACGGATCGGACCGTGTTCCCGCCGCGCCACTCCCCACCGGTGCTCCCGACACCTGCACCATGGAGGGCAACCTCGGTGAGCTACCCGCCGTGGCACGGATGGGATGGCTCCACAGCTACCTGGGCTGCTTGAACACCCCCGATATCGGCGGTGCGCCTCGCCTGCCCGACTCGGTGGTCTTCGAGCTCTCCCAGACCTGCAACCTGAGCTGCGTGGCGTGCGAAGTGGGGCGCGACGGCGTGCGCGCAGACAAGTTCATGCGGGTCGAAGATCTGCAGCGCTGGGCTGGGGCTTTGTGCCAGCGCGCAAGCCACATCCGCATCAACGGGCTGGGCGAGGCCACGCTGCACCCGCAGCTGGGCGCCTGCATCGGCGTACTGGCGGCTTTTCCCGGCTCCCGCGAGATCATCACCAACCTCACGGCCCCGATGGCGACCTACGAGATGCTGCTGGAGGCCGGCTACCTCATGCTCGTGAGCTGGGATGGCAGCACCGCTGAGACCTTCCAGCGCATCCGCCGAGGCTCCGACTTCGAGGCGCTACGCGCCAAGCTGCCCCGCCTCGCAAACAGCGCTGCCACCCGCGGGTCGCCAGCCCCCATTCTCCTCTTCACCTTGCGCCCCGAGAACCTCGCAGAGCTGGCCGACACCGTCGCGCTCGCTGCAGACGCAGGCATCGAGCAGCTCACCGTCAACACCCTGAAGCTGGACAGCGGTCAGGACTGGACCGCTCCCCACCGCGACGACATCCGCCGCGCCTTCGACAAGGCAGAGGAACGCGCCTCGACCGACGGTGTCCGGCTGGTGCTGCCCGATCACATCGGCGATGAAGCCGTCCGATCAGATGCCGCCCACCGCTGCTCGGCAAGCGGCTGCCGCTTCCCCTGGACACAGGTGGTCGTGCGCTGGGATGGCACCCTCACGCCCTGCAACATGATGAATCCCTACATGTACGGAAGCCTGGGTGCCCGAGCTGTCGAGGCGACCTGGAACGGCCCAGAGGCCCGCGCGTTCCGAAGCCGGGCGAACACCCCAGGGTGCCATCCCTTCTGCGAGGGCTGCTACTACGTCGATCCGAACCGACGGAGGGACAGATGAAGATCCACCGCTGGCTCGACTTCAAGGTCACGAAGCGCTGCAACAACGCACACGACAAGTGCCGCTACTGCGCCGTGCCCGTGGACCCCCCGAGCGCAACCGAGCTGCTCTCCCTGCCCCTGATCCACCGAACGCTGCTCGATGCGCGGCGTCTGGCCTTCGACACCTTCTGGTTCCTGGGGGGTGAGCCGAGTCTTCGCGCCGACGCGGACCGACTGTTCCTCCCCCTAGCCTCGGACGGCGACGTGAACCTCACCGTCGTGACCAACGGCCGCGCCACCAACATGGACATGGTGGAGGCGCTGTTCGACACCCAAGCCCGCCGAGCCTGCGTCCAGGTCAGCCTGGACTCCCTGCATCCGGGCAACTTCAAGCACCAGGATCCCGCGGAGATGCTCCGCCTGGTCTCGGACATCGCGGCTGCCGCGAGCAAGGCGAGCGAGCCCGACCACCATTGTCAGGTTGAGGTCCACACGGTCATCTCACGAGAGAGCCACCAGGACTTCGACCAACTCGTGCGCTTCTTCGCCAACCAGGGCGTGCCCGTATCCCTGGCAATGGTCTGCCCCTGGCGAGAGGCCAGCCAGCCCGCTCGCTTCAACGAGTTCACGCGCGACGAACTGCTCGACATCGCCGCCCGCATCGACGACCTGCACACGGGACTGGGCATCGACGCCTTCAATCCTCTGGTCGGGGGCTTCATCCGCCGCGTCCTCGATGGAGCTCCGAACCCGCGCGCTTGCGGAGCGGGCCTCACCCATCTTGTGGTCAACCCAGACGGAGCGGTCCACCGCTGCATGGTTGACAGCTTCGATCCCAACACGGCGCTGGGGAACCTGAACCACCAGCGCCTGCACGCGATCCTCGAGCGCGTCGCCGAGCCTGCGAGCTGCGCCGAGCGCGCCGAGTGCTTCGACGGCTTCGCTTGGGACCAGCTCGCGCTCACCTGACCCGAGGAGCCCCCATGAACCTCTCCGAGCACGTCACCTTGGTCATCCCCGCGCGCGGGCGCCCGGATCTCACGCACCGGCTGCTGCGGTCTCTGGCCGACACCCAGGCAGACTACGAGATCATCGTGGTCGACGACGCCTCCGAGCCTCCGTTGGAGGAGGTCGCTGCGGCCTACGACGCCCTGAGTCTCCGCTACCTGCGCTGCCCCACCAACGTCGGGCCCGCAGCGGCTCGGAACCTGGGGCTCTGGCAGGTGCGCACGCCCCTTGTGGCCTTCACCGACAATGACGTGGCCGTCACGGATGGATGGATGCAGGCGCTCGTGGAGCACATGCTGGCGGCGCCCCCTGATGTAGCCGGCGCAGGTGGTCGGGTGGTCCATGAGGGAGCCAGCCTGGTGGGCGAATACGCGACGAGGTTGCGACTGCTCGATCCCTTTGAGCACCAGGGGCGAGTGCTGTACCTCGTGACCGCCAACTGCATCTTCCGGCGCGAGGCACTGCTCGATGTCGGGGGCTTCGATGCCAGCTTCCGCGTGCCGGGTGGGGAGGATCCCGAGGCGTCCTTTCGGCTGATCAAGGCTGGGCATCGACTGGAGTATGTGCCCGAGGCCGTCGCGCGGCACGCCTATGATCCGTCGCCGGTCGGATTCGCCAAGATGTTCTATCGGTATGGGCGGGGGTGTCGGCGGGCGATGGAGGGGCTGAGGGCGACCTGATCGACTCGGCTCTCGGCTTCCTCCCCGGGGGTTGACGCTCGACCTGGGGCGGCCTTGGAAGGAGAACGGCGGGACGCTTCGGAAGATGGTCGAGGCTTGTGCGGCTGTCACCGCGGCCAAGAAGCCGCTACCTGTCTGGCTGGAACACCTGTGAAAATAGGCCTTTTCTAAGGCTCGTTATCGAAAGGGCCCCAAAACACTGTTCATATCATGTTAATAGATATGTAGAAGCGAGAGCCCACGACATGCCCCTCCACCACGACCTCACCCCCCTCCCCGGTACTTCTCATCGGGATCTCTCCTCCCATACCCCCGGGGGCCGGTCGGCCCCCGGTCCCGCCCTGCGTGACGCCCACATCCTCGCCTCCAACGGCGAGCTCACCATCGCTGGCGCCCTGGTGTACAGCTCTCTCGACCACACCGAGCACGTATGCCTGCTCGTCCAAGAGCACCGCTACGCCACCGGGCGCGCGGAGATCCTCGACGGCGCTCCGGTCACCACTACACCGACGATCCACACCGGCCCCATGCCTGTGCTCATCTCCGACCTGGCCGGCTCCTTGGGCCAGGACCTGGCCCCGCGGCCAACCGATGCCAAGGCCGCCGACATGCTCGCCCGCGAGCTGCTGATCAACGCCCTGGGCCACCGGTCCTTCGCGCCCGAGCATCGCGACGAGCCCGTGAAGATCGACATCTTCACCGACCAGATCCGCATCACCAGTCCTGGAGGACTGCATCCCGACGTCCACCCCGTGAAGCAGCAGCTCGAGGGCCGCCGCTCTCGCAACCCGACCCTCATGGGGCTGCTGACAGAGCTCGGCCTGGCCCGCCAGGAGGGCACTGGCCTGGCATGGGCTCAGGCTCTGGCCAAGGAGCTGGGCTTCACCCTGCAGCACGAAGCTACCGACGACACCGTGGTGGCTGTGCTGAACATCGATCCCAGACGGAGAGTCCGTGCTGCCCGCAAGGACGACCGCCGTGATCGCAGGATGCGTCTGGCTCCCGACACAGTCGATCGCATGGTCCTGGACTGCTTGACCGAAGACCGGTACCGCACCGCTGGCGAGCTGGAAGCCACGCTGGGCCTGTCCCGGTCTACGCTCCGCGCTGCACTGCAACGGCTCGACGACCGCGACCTGATCGAGCGACGCCACGAGGCCCGACGCTCGCCTCACCAGGCGTACCGACAGAAGCCCTGAGAACGCGCGTTCCATGGGTGTTCAGGACCAAGGAAGGCGCCAGCCAATCTGGCGATAGATGTCGATCCCGTAGACGTCCTCCGGCTCGTCGCTCGGCTCCTCATCCCACTCACCGGACTCGACCTCATCATCGAGGCCGCTGCCGCTCACTTCGGCAGCGTCTCCAGCGTCCTCAGCGACTTCCTTGGCCTGCTCCGATTCCGGAACACCAGCCTCATCCTGCGTCAAGAGCAGAGACTGCTGGAGCTTCTCCAGGACATCGAGCTCCTCGAGCAGCACCTGCGCGACCTCAGCCCCGACGATCTCCTGAATCTGCTGGGAGCAGGCCAACAGCAGCCTGGGCTCCATCTGCGTCACGACCCTGTCAGCGATCTGCTGGACAACCTCGGGCCCAAAGAAGCCCTTCATGGCCCTGACGATCGACGGGATCTGAGCTGGCAGGTAGGCCCCGGCGAGGAACTTCAAGAAAGCGAACACCTGGGACATGATGAGTTCGAGGAAGCCGGGACCGTCGGCCTCGGACCCCACGTCACCTCCCAGCCTCGCCGCTCGATTCGCCTCCGCCGACGCCTCGATGACCCAGGCCGAGCTTCTGAACATCCGCAGCAGGGCGCGGTCCTGGGACTTCGCCCTGTCCAGCAACGCCATGG
>CAZHIK010000034.1:3369-7192 GCA_964532635.1 uncultured Enterobacterales bacterium | reverse complement strand
GCTTGGCCTGCCGCTCCGAAGCCCGCAGTGCCTCTCTGACACCGGGATCTCCCGGCTGGCCGGCGGTGCCCACCTCGAACCAGAGGTCGAGGCTCCCGAGACCGCGGCTTCCATCCGGCCCGAGGAACCGCAGCGCCACTCTCCCGCCGTACGGCAACGGGAGCCCCATCAGCTGCCGCTTCACCCTCTGCCACGCCAGATCAGCGCCCAGCCCTGGTCGGTTGGGGTCCACATACATCACCACTGGCTCGGCCCCGGACGCCCTCGACTCGCGCAGTTCGACGCGCATATGCGGCAGGCGGGCCGGCCACCAGATGGGGTACTCCCCCGCAGCTACGGAGATGGAGGTCAGTCGTACTTCGAGATCATCCAGCGCTGGTGGGCGCTGCCGCCGCGAAGCTCGCCGACGCGCACGTTCGAGTACGGCACGAACCGCCGCATCCTGGAAGCAGGGCACGAAGTCCGCCCGAATCCCGCTGCAGGCTGTCAGCCAGTCCGGGCCGTCGCAGTACAGACCGTGACCGTCGTAGACCTCGTAGGCACCACCACCGCCGGGACCGAACATCGTCTACGCCTCCTTCACCCTGAACAGCTCGATCCCCGCCAGCTCCTCATCAAGCGCGATCCCCAGCTCCGACGACGCCACCGGCTCGAGCTCGAACGGGGTCCTGTTCCGACACGGCTCGGCCTCGTCCAGCGCGCGCACGAAGTCCGCACCGTCCCGGCCGACGCAGCAGCTGTCGATCAAGGCCTCGTCAGGGAACCATCCGTCGCCCACGACCACCTCACTCAGAACCGCCACCACAGCCTCCACCAGCCCCAGCGGCCACCCGTGCCCGACCGGATGGGCCAGGGTCACCGCAGGTTCATCGGACCGCAGCTGCCCAGCCAAGATCAGCGCAGCGAGGAACATGCGCTGGTAGTGCTCGGCCAGCTCAATCGACCACGGGTGAAGCCCCCCAGGGAACACGCCCTCGAACCAAGGCCCACGGTCGGTCTGGACGACCACCATCGGCCCGGTCCCGAGCGAAGGCAGCCTGGGCACCGAGCACACCAGGGGCCCCAACTCGCTCGCGCGCACGGCCTCGACGAGGGGCGCGAGTGCGTGCTCCTCACCCCGAGGTGCCTCGAGCCGGAGCCGCGCCCCCAAGGGCGAGAAGCCCGTCTCGGACGCCGCGATGATGACGCCGCGATCCTCGACACCAGGCCGAGCAAGCCTCACCGCGATCTCTCGACGGGGCTCCGCTCCGACCACACGCCCGAGGGGGAGCGGAGACGGCAGCTCCGATGCGCTGGGCCTGGCCACATGGATCGCGGAAACCCCACGAGCACCCAGCTCGATGAGCGCCATCGCCAGGGCCTGCAGATCCAACCAGCCGGCCGGCCGCTGATCGGTGGCGACGAGCACAACACGGGTCAGCTTCGACAGCGCCGGGTGCATGGGCCCCATCGAGGGCAGGCGCTTCTGGATGGCCGGAACGAGCTGCTCGAGCCGCGCGGGGGGAGCCACCGAGAGGACGGGGAGCAGCCTCGCCAAGGGCGCGCCTGCACCGATCTCCCGCTGGCATCGCTGCGTCATCTCGACGGGGAAGCGCCGCCAGAGCACGGCGCTGCCTGCGAGGCCACAGCACTCGACCAGACCGTGCTCCAACAGCGCGTGAAGCGCCGCCATGGGGATCCGCTCGCAGAGCTCGCTCCAGTCCACCGGAGCCTCCAGCTCGCGGCCACGCTCGAGAAGCGCGGTCCACTGCTTACGGTCGAGGGCCCTGTGGACCCGAGCATCGAACTTCCCTGCACGGAGCAAGGCATCGCCCAGGGGCCCGTCGAGGTCTCCCACGGTCAGGTGCTCGATGAACGCCCTCTCCCCTCGCAGAAGCCGTCGTTCGAGCAGCGCGGGGAAGAGATCCGGGTGAGCGTGCCGCCACAGGCGCAACAAGGAAGCCACGACCATAGGCTCGTCGCAGCCACCGTACTCGGCTTCGCAGACCACCGCGTCGAGGTGCGGGTACATGTCCACCTCCGGCAGCACCAGGGGCTCGAGCAACCCGAGCGCGGGACGGACCTTGCCGCGCGCCACGGTAGCCACGAAGTACGACGCCCAGAACAGCGGATGGACACGAGGCCGCTCCCCAGGATGGCTTGTCACCAACACGAAGGCGCAGTGGCCTGCCCGCTCCACCAGCAGCCGTCCAAGGGTGCGCACAGCGCTCTCGAAGAGAGCCTGCTCGACGCCCCCAAACCTCAACAACACCGCCAGGAAGTCGAGAACGCGCCCCATTCGCCTGCGGTCACTGTTCGTCCAGCTCGCCACCGTGCTCGCGAAGGGAGCCAGCAGCTTGTCATCACTGATCTGGCCCGCGTCTGGCAGGTACGAAGCGAGGCCGAGGATCCCCAACAACCAGCAGGCCTGGTCCATCCTGCTGACGAGGGGGGGCAGGACCAGGTGGACCACCACACCGGCAGAGTCTTGCGAGTGCGCCGGGACACCGACCAGGCCGGTGAACCGCACCTGCGGGCCCGGCAGATCGATGTCGGGGGACTCCCAACACCAGGTCAGCTCCCGGCGATAGACCTCCCGCACCAGCTCCACCGGCGGCTCGGCTCCATGCAGCACCGCCATTCCGAGGGCGCGCGCAACGAGCCCCACCGCGGCCATCGCGAGGGCCTGCGACCCGGCATCGCCGTGGCGGTCCGCACGCTCTGCCAGATCGAGCGCCGCACGTACCGAGCCGAACCGCCCGGCCTGCTGCTCATGCCGCAGTACCGCATACGCCAGCCTCACCCCGGGCGGCTGCAGGGCCCAGGTCCAGGTAGAAGGCGCGGGCTGCTCGAGGAGCTGAGCCGCTGCACGGTGCTGCACGGCACCCATCAGCCACCGCGGACGCAGCGCGAGCCGGCCCGGCCCGACGCTCTGCAGCACGCCAGCGTGAGCCAGCGCGCGAACGACTTCCCCGGCGTTCTCACCGAGGGGACCATCCGGTCCCGGAACACCACGCAGCGACTCGGCCCACCTCTCCGCAGTGTACGACGTGAAGACCGGCTCCTGACGCTCGATGTTCGCCGAAGCCATGGCGATGAGCACCGCGAAGCCGTTCCTCTCCTGCGCGAGCCAGCGCAGCCACACACCGAGGGACTCGCGCTCGCCCAGTTCGCCGCAGAGCGTCACGCGGGCCTCGAGGTACAGCTGGACCAGCTCGTGGATGCGGGGCAGATCGCCGCCACCATCGAGCACGGCCTCGAAAGGCGCAGCCCCCACCTGGCGGAGGATGCCGTAGGCCGCGATGAGATCACCGACGACCTCGGGCTCGAAGGTACCACCGTCGAACAGGCGCAGCAGGGATGTGCGCGCCTCGTCGTGCGTAGCTCGCAGCTCGCCGTCGGGCGTGACCCGGCCCAGCCAGTCGAGCACCTCCTCGATCTGCCAGCAGTCGAGGTCCATCCGATGGATCGTCCAGGCCCCGTGGGGCATCGTTGACCGTTGGAGTCGCCCCGGTTCGAAGTCGTGGGGGTTCTCAGCCTGGTAGGGCAGACACGGGGCGGCCACCAGGATGGACCCACAGCTCGCCAGACGAGGCGCCGCCTCCAGGGCCACAGCCGGGTCGCGGATCTCGACGCAACGAGGGGCACCGGAGGCCAGCACCTGGTCCACCTGGTCCACATTGGTCAGCACGTGGAAGGCGGCTACCTTTCCGCCCATCTGCAGCGCTCTCCCGAGGAGAGTGCGCCCGCTCCCAGCTGGCGCCAGCAACCACTCCCGGTCCCACCGCCGGGGCTCCCCGCAGACCGAGGGCCAGAGGGGCGGCAGCGGATCTCTGTCGTTGAT
>CAZHIK010000034.1:0-3359 GCA_964532635.1 uncultured Enterobacterales bacterium | reverse complement strand
GATGGAGATCGAGGCCCCCGGGACATCGTTCATGACGATGGTCCGACCATCGCCGCCGGAGCGATGGATGGTGTCGAGCCTGCGGACCTCGCCAGAACCGATCCCCAGGATCTGACCGAAGACCTCACACAGGAACGGCAGCTTCGAGAACAGCTCGAGGTCTTCACGGTCCTCGTAGTGCCTGATCCGGTTCTCGAGGGTTCGAGGGTTATTCGACCGCGACTTCCAGCTGCCGTGCGACACCGCCTTCCCGCAAAACTCACCCAGCTTGAGGCCCTTGGCGTGAATGCTGTCCCTCAACCAGGACATGGGCTCCTCCTGTGTTCTCAGAGCGTTTCGTGCAACCGTGCAATGCACGGTTAATAATATTCCTTGCTAAGCTTTCGTAGACTACCATATCTTGGGGATGCGGCGCCACTCAGGATCGTTCCATGCCCCTCCGCCCTCTCCCCGTCTTCCAGCTCATCGACGCCCGCGGACGGGGCTGCGGCCACCTCCAGCCGACGGTCCACCTGCCGCCATCCTTGGCCCCACCGATCCCCGGGCGCACCTACGCGCTGCTGCGCGACATCCGCATCCTGGCTGTCGAGACCGTGCCCACCACCGTGGCCAGCTCCACGGTAGGGGTCCTGCTGCTGGACCAGATCTGCTCCTGGTCCCAGGTGCTCGAGTCCTGGGAGCAGGACATCGTCGAGGCGGCAGCGCGCAAGCTCGGCCTCGACCCCTCGAAGCTGGACCGCGACCTGCTCCCCATTGGGCTGGCCCTGCACCTGCAGCGCGCTGCGATCCACATGGTGGGCGACACCCTGCCCGTGCTCGACGAGCTGCTGTTGGAGAGCGCCCTCCAGTACGGCGTGGCCGTCACCGCGCTCGAGCCCCTGGGCAAGACGGCCGCCATCCTGCGCGACCTGCCCCTGCAACTGCAGCGCGAGGCCCTGATGGAGCTGTGCGAGGTGATCCTGGTGGATCCCGCAGAGCTGCGCGAGCAGCTGGAACAGCTCGCCGATCTGGCCACCCGCGCCGCGTACCACGCCGTCGCCCCCTGCCTGCTGGATCCCCTCGGCCTGGGACGCTTCGCCCCGCAGCTCGTCCACGCCCGCAACCCGGCCATCGCCAAGCGCATCGCCGAGATGGCCGAGTGGTGCTGCGGACGCGTGGTCTTCGCCGTCGGAGCAGCCCACCTGCCTGGCCCCGAAGGGCTGTGCGCCCTGCTCGCCGACCACAACATCTGGGTGGAACGCATCGGGATGACCGGACGCCCCGTCCACCTGCTGGACGCCTGGAGCGATCGCCTGCACCACGAACTGGACCGTGACAGGCCCGTCCGGCCCCGCACCTGGAGCAGTGCCCGATGAGCCTGCACCACGTCGATCCCGAGGCCATCGCGAGTGCGCGCGTCCACGGCCTGGACTTCGCCCGCGCGGCCTGCGGCCGGATCCCTCCGCCCGACGAGCTGACCTGCGACCCGGCCCAGGTCACCTGCCCTGGCTGCCAGATCGCCCTGGGCCTGACCGGGACGACCACGCCACCTACCGCCCCCGGCACACCCTGGATGACCGTCCCTGAAGCCGCCGCCCACTTCCGCATGAGCGAGCGGCACTTCCGCGACCTGCTGCGCCGGGGCGAGCTCGACGGCGCAGCCACCCACCAGGGGCGCCTGTGGCGCATCCACCGCGAGCGCGCCGAGGCGGTGCTGCTCGGCATCACCTCAGGAGAAGACGATGGCCTGGCTCGCGAAGAAGAAGAAGCGGAACCCCGAGACCAGCCGCAAGGCGACGTACTACACGATCTGCTGGAGGGACGAGACGACGAGGGTCCGGTCAAAGGGCATCGGGTTCGTCCGAGCGAAGGAGGCGCAGAAGCTGCTCAAGGCCTTCGAGCGCCGCCTGGCCGCCGGCCTTCCCGTGGAGCCGCCGCGTACCGAGCCTTCCTCACCGACGAGGCCTGAGGCCTTCACCCTGAAGCGCTACCTGGACGACGTCTACCTGCCCATCGTGCAGCGCGACAAGGCGCCAAAGACCTACCAGACCTGCCGCACCGCCGCGAACGCGCTCGAGAAGGTCATGGGTCGGCGGCGCCTGGACAGCATCGACTTCGCGATGCTCGAAGCCTACATCAGCCGCCGCAAGAAGCAGGGCCGCCGCTCCCGCACCGTCATCATCGAGCTGCGCCTGCTCAAGCGTGCCCTGGAGCACGCGGTCAACTACGGCGCCCTCGAGCAGGCCCCGGCCATGCCGAGCCTCAAGGACACCGACCGCCGCACCATCCCTCTGCTCACCCGCGAGCAGGCCGAGCTGCTGCTCCAGGCCCTGCGCCCCCTGGACGTCCAGCCCCACCGGGTCACCCGCGGCCGCCCGCCCATCAACCGCGACCCCCTGACCTACCTGGCGATCGTGATGATCCTCAACACCGGGATGCGCAAGGGCGAGGCCCTGACCCGCAACTGGACCGACATCCGCTGGGACGATGGCGAGACGGGCTCCATCTTCGTCGGCGCCCACCCCGAGATCGGCTTCGACATCAAGACCCGCCGCGACCGCGTGATCCCCATCTCCCCCGAACTGCGCGTGGAACTGGAGAAGGCCCACACCGAGGCGGGGCGGCCGAGCAAGGGATGGATCTTCCCGAGCCCGAAGGACCCCTACGCGCCGCGCGCGACCTTCAACAAGTCCCTGGCCCGCGCCTGCGAGCGTGCGGGGCTGCCACACGTGCACCCCCACGCCCTGCGCCACGCCTGGGCGTCGCGGCTGGCGATGGAGGGGGTGGACCGCTGGACGCTGATGCAGCTGGGGGGCTGGAAGGACGGGCGGGTGCTGGATGAGATCTACGCGCACGTGACGAGCGCCCACGTGCGGGAGGCGGTGATGCGGACGGGGATTCAGGCGGCTGGGGAGCCGGTGGTGAGGGTGGTCGAGGAGGGGGTGGCGTAGCACCTCAGCCCGTACCTCCACCCTCACCTCGTCGACACCTGCCGACGGTCGGCCGAAGCCCAACAGGCGTGACCGTCGCGCTATCCGCCAAGCCAGCCGAGGGCGTCCATCAACAGCTCGGTGTGGGAACGGACGTGCTCAACCAGCTGGTCGCAGGTCCAATCCACGCGCTCTTCATCACTCGATGGGAACAGGTCGAAGTTCAAGCTCAAGGCTGGCTTGGTGACCTTCTTGATGACCGCAGACCATGTGGTGGGCTTGGCGTCGCCGACGATGGTGGGGTGCAGCGGATCGCTGGCCTTGTCGAGGCCTGGGCAGACCCACAAGGCCGCATCGAGATCGTGTTGAAGAGTCCAAATCGTCCTTCGCTTCTTTCTTGATCTCACAGGCGCCCTGGAGGCTTCTTCGAGTTTGGCCCTGTCGAGGGGA
>CAZHIK010000033.1:0-22902 GCA_964532635.1 uncultured Enterobacterales bacterium | reverse complement strand
CTTCCTGCGCTACGGCGTGCTGCCCTCGGATCTGGCTCGCGCCTTCGTGTCCGATCCGCGCGTCCGCTCCCGGCTGCCCAGGCTGCGGCTCTACTGCCGCTCCCCCATCTTCGACGAGGGCTGGCGCTTCGTCGGGCGGCCTGGCTACCACCCCGAGGCCGAGGCCTTCTACGACGGGCCTCGTGTCGAGCCGAGCGAGGGCGTGGAGCTGCTCTGCCGGGCGCTCGAAGGCTTCCACTGGAAGGGCGTGCCCGATCTGGTCAACTTCGTCGGCGCCGCGCTCACGGCCCTGACCATGCCCCACTGGGGTCGTGGCCATCCCTTCCTGGCCGTCAACGGCAACAAGCCGGGGGTGGGCAAGACCACCTTGGCGTGTGTCCTGGGCGTGATCGTAGAGGGCGTCGAGCCCAGCACGGTGTCCTACGTGCCGGACGACGGCGAGTTCGAGAAGCAGCTCGCCACGCGGGTGGAGGCTGGTGACCGCGTGGTGGTCATCGACAACGCCAAGACCCGCAAGGCCATCGCCAGCCCGGTGCTGGAGCGGTGCATCACCGACGCGCGGCTCAACTTCCGACGCCTGGGATCGAACACCGCGATTAGCCGTCCGCAGAACGACATCATCTTCTGCCTGACGATGAACCTCACCGCGCTGGGCCAGGACCTCCGCCGTCGCGCCCTGCCTGTCAACCTGGTCCTGCAGGCCGATGTCAACACCACGCTCTACCCGCTCGAAGACGTGGTGGGCTTCGTGCTGGAGCATCGCCTGGAGATCGTGGCCGAGCTGGCGGGCATGGTGCGTCGCTGGCTCGACGAGGGGCGCCCGGCCTGTGAGAAGCCGGCCAGGCACAGCACGAGCCAGCTTTGGGCGTCCACCATGGACGCGGTCCTCCGGCTCTCTGGCTTCGACGGCTTCCTCTCCAACTTCGAGGAGTCCGCGCACGCCTTCGACCCCCGCTACGAGCTCATGCTGGAGATCGCCCAGGAGCACGTCGGCCAGCGGGCGGGGACCGCCGCCGAGTGGGCCGAGCGCCTGGCGGTCAACGTCATGGAGGAACGCTTCAAGGATCGCCACGGCAACCCGCGTTCGTCGCGGTCCAGGGCGACCATCATGGGCTCGCTGTTCGGTGAGTACCTCGACGTGCGCTTCGTGGTGGCCGGTCGGCGTCATCGCCTGGTCCGCGAGCACCCGGAGGGGGAGAGGCGGAAGCCCACCTACCGCTTTGCCGAGGTGGTGCCATGAGCCCGTCTTGCAGACCTCGCAGACCTCGCAGACCTGCACCGCAGACCTGGTGTGATCCTCAGAGTGCGCTTCTCGGGGTCGCTATCGCCCGCCCGCAGACCTCGCAGACCTCACCCCTGCCCCCCTTAGAAGATCATGGATCCCCCCCCCCTCGTCCTGTACCATCGACTGTACCTTGGAAGACCACCCCTTCTGGGGGGGGGATCCCTCCGGCCTTAGGGAGCGGGGGGAAGGTCTGCAAGGTCTGCAAGGCCTACGGAGTTGCCTTCATCCTTGGCTTTTCGCCCGCAGACCTCGAACACACCGAGGTCTGCGAGGTCTGCGAGGTCTGCGGAAGCCAGGGCGGTGGAGGCGGCCATTGAGATTCGTCGCTCCGGGAAAGGGAAGCTCCTACGGCTGGTACCGGTGAAGCGACTCTGCAGCGTCGCTGATTGGCATGTCTGTGCGCGAGCCCACGAGGCTTGGCCGCAGGGCGACGCGCAGGGGCCGACCAGGCGAGATGGCGCCACGGTCGCGGTGACCTGGAGCCAGGAAGCGCCCACCGTGGTTCTCGCTGGTTCCTGGTTCCTGGCGCCAGTGACCAGCAGGTACCGGTTCGCGTATTCCTGTAGGAATAATCCTGTTATTCCCATGGTGGCTACCAGGTATATACGTGGGTAGCCAGGAAGCGGTCACCGATGGGCGCCTGAACCCGCCTCGGCAGCAGCGGCGATGGTTTCCTCACAGGAGCCATGCTTCAGCTCGGCGCGCGCTGTCGAGTGCGTGAGGGTGTCCGAGAGCAGCCTGGGCTCAGGAGGCCAGGTTGGTGCGATGCGGCATCAGACGGGTGAGCTGCTCGTCGTGCTATGTACTCGGTATGGAGGTGCCTCCATGATCGGACGCGTGGTCGGGAACTACAAGATCGAAGCCCTACTTGGCGAAGGCGGGATGGCGCGCGTGTACCGCGCCCACCACACCAGCCTGGATCGCGAGGTCGCCATCAAGGTCCTTCGGCCGGATGTGGCGTCCGATCCGGCCGTCAAGGCACGCTTCCTGCGTGAACAGGAGGCCCTCGACCGGCTACGGCACCCGTCCATCGTCGGGCTCCACGATGTCTGCTCCGTGGGGCCCGACCTGTTCCTGATTATGGAGCTGGTGAACGGTGAGACTTTGCGCGAGCGCGTGCAGCGCGCCGGTCCCATGTCTATCGACCAGGCCTGCGAGGTCACTGGCTTGATCCTGGCGGGCCTGGCCGAAGCTCACAACGCGGGCGTGCTCCACCGAGACATCAAACCCGCCAACATCATGCTCACGGAACAGGCCGCCAAGATCCTCGACTTCGGCGTCGCCAAGGCGGCGGACTCGGTGGCTCTGACGGCAGCAGGGATGGTCATCGGCTCCCCGGCCTACCTACCCCCCGAGCGCTGGGAAGCCGAACCGGCCACGGCGGCCACCGATGTCTACGGTGTTGGTCTGTGCCTGTGGGAGTGCCTCGTGGGACGCCCCCCCGTCTCGCCAGATGGTGGCTGGAAGGCCTGCTACAAGGCCCACACCGAGCACGGAATCCCCGATGTGCGAGCGGGCAACAGCGCCGTCCCGCGCTGGCTGGCCGACCTGGTCACCCGCGCCACTGCCAAGGACCCCGCCGAGCGCTTCCCGGATGCCCAGAGCATGTTGCGGCTGCTCGAGGCCGGTCGCGCTGGACCTGCCGCATACGATGAGCAACGCACCATCATGCTCGCGGCGTCACCCGAATCGAGGGAGCCGGGGGCTGCAGCGCGGGTTGCGTGGAGTCCGGTAGCCGCGTCCGAGCGGGCGACACCTGATCTGTCACCCCAGGAGGACGAGGAACCTCGGCCCGAGACTCCGAGCCAGCCACCGCGAGAGACCGAGCCCGAACCCCAGGCTCCGGGGAGTCGCACCAGGGCGCTGGCGCGTGACGCCGCACGAGACCTGGCCAGCACTGGAGGTCCAACGGTCGACGCCGAGACCTGGCAGCCAGGCGAGATGACCCGGGCCTTCATCCGTCGCGCCCGGCGGCCCTGGAGGATGCTGGCCGTGGCCGTGGTGGTGGCCGGCGTGCTCGTCGCGGGCGGGCTGGTGATCCGCGGCTGGCTCATCGCCCGCTCCATGAGCTCGGGCTTCGCGCTCGAGCTTGCCAACGTCACGGAGAACCCGGTGCACATCGCCTGCACAGCGGGTGACGGTGAGGCTGCTCGCTCCTGGGGCGTCAACGTGGCGCCAGGGGAGACCGCGAACATCGGCATCCCCCAACTTCCGGCAACCTGCGAGGAGGTGCTCTCGGATGGTTCCAGAAAGCTGATCTGGACCATGCCCAAGGCGCTGGCGCTCGGGGAGGAGCTGCCGGAGATCTCCCAGGAGGACGAGAACCTGCGGCCCGAGCCCGAGCCCGAGCCCGAGGCTGTCGTAGACGCCGCCCCCGAGCCTGCGAGCCGGCCCGAGCCGAAGCGAGAGGTCCAGGTCGCGCGGCTGGTGGTGGGCGAGGTGGAGCAGCCAGCCTCCACCTCGCCTTGTGAGGATCTGGTAGTGCTCGAGCCCCAGGCTGCGATGGGCACCCTGCCCTCCAACATCGTCGCCTGCCTCGATGCCACCATGTCGGATGACGCTTCACTCACCACCAAGGACAAGGTCTCCCGCCTGCTCATCTGGGACGCCGAGGCCCGCAACGACACGGTGGCCTGGGAGCGGTTGGTGCGGCGACACCTGGAGACCGTGGGCAGTTCGGATCCCGACATCTGCATGGCGTTGGCGATCCGGTTGAAGAAGAAGGGAACGGTGAGCGCCCTCGAAGAGTCCATCCAGTTGGCGAGCACAGCCCTCGAAAACCGCAGCCGCTACTCTGGCGAGCAGTTCGTCAAGCGTGTGAATGCGCTCCACGCACTGCGGACCATCGCGTCGGAGATGGTGTGGCGCCGCTACGAGAACGCGGTGCCAGGACTACGCAGTGAAGAGGTCGAGGCACAGTCTGATGCCATGCGGCATCGAACGAGAAACTACGCCAGGGAGTGGCTGGACTACGCTGAGGTGTCTGGTGCCGAGATCGAACGTGCGCAGGCGGTGCTGGCGGAGGTGGGGAAGGGGTGAGTGTTCCCTACAGCTCCGTGCCAAGCAGCAAATACGCTCCACCCGCGTTCGACGCGCCCCAGTCGATGTAGGTCGCACCGACCAGGATGTCATCGAGGCCGTCGCCGTCTGTGTCTTGGATGATCTTCACCATCTCGCCCGCGCAGTCTCCGGTCAGCTCGCCAGACATGATCATGTCGGCTGTCGCCAGGTTGACCGCTCCGCTCGGGGCATCCACGAAGAGGTAGGCCCGGCCCGGCCTGGTGCTCGCATCCTCGCTCGAACCCACCAAAATATCGGCCAGCCCATCACCATTGGTGTCTCCGTCCAAGGAGACCGACACGCCTGCCTCGAAGTCCTCACCTTCACCGATGAGCTTCGCGTCAGCGCTATCGAGGTCGATGGCGCCAGAGGGTGAGCCGGAACCGAGTACCAGGTAGGCTGCGCCCGCGTCCGTCCCGGCGTCACTGTCACCCACAGCCCCAATCAACCAGTCCGGGTAGCCGTCGCCGTCTACGTCTCCACCACCAGAGAGCGAGCCCCCTGGTACAGAGTCGTTGCCGTCGGCGATGTAGCTGGCGGTAGCCACAGAGGAGATGACGACGCTCCCGGTGTAGGATCCAGGGTCGAGCACGAGGTAGGCGGCGCTCTCGGTTGCCGATGCCGTCACCCCCCCCACGAGGATGTCGTTGAATCCGTCACCGTCGATGTCGCCGACGCTGCTCGTCGCGCTCAGGTACTCGCTGGTGTCGCTGTAGAAGGTGGCGTCGGCGTCGCTGGACAGTGCGTAGGTACCGCTTGCGGGTCCCATCACGAGGTAGGCGTTCCACCCTGAGAAGAGCATGTCGTCGTAGCCATCTCCGTCGAGGTCTCCGGGACCGGATGAACTGGTCGTCCAGTAGGGACTGGGACCCTCCAGCATCGCGCTGTAGGACGAAGTGATGTCGGTGGTCCCGGAGAAGGGTCCGCTCATCAGGTAGCTGATGCCACCGCCGGAGTAGCAGCTGATGAGCACGTCGTTGACACCGTCACCGTCTGTGTCGCCAGCGTTCGAGATGAACTGGCTGGACCGACCCGTACCCTCGAGGATGGCATCCGCACCGGACAGGTCTACGTAGCCTGACATCGGGCCGTACATGACGTAGGCCGTGCCGTCGGAGCCACCGTCGTAGCTGCCTCCGACGATGACATCGCCGTAGCCATCCCCGTCGAGGTCGCCGAGGCTGTCCAGGGACATGCCCACCCGCTCGTTGGCGTTCGGGCCGACCAGCATGGCGTCTACGTTGGCCTCCGCGAGCACGAGGTGGGGGGCGTCATCGAGATCCCACGCGTGCACATCATCGAAGTAGCCGACGAAGACGTCGTCGTTGATGCTGAAGAAATCGAGGCTTTCGTCGAAACGCCCAGAGAAGGTGGCGCAGTCCTCAAGTTCGTCACTGCAGACGTCATCGACGCAGGCCACGAAGTGGCCCTCTCCCGAGGCCGAGTAGCGGAACTCAAGCTCGAAGTGGTGCCAGCCTACACCACGCGGAGCGAGGTTGCAGATATGACCATTGGAGTCGGCAGCGCAGAAGTAGTCGTCGTCGCAGTTGTACGTACTCCAGCCTCCTCCACTGCTCCAATAGGCGTTCCAGCCCACCCATACATTGGATACCCCATAGGCCCCAGATGGGGTGCTTGTCGAGCCGAAACCGACGATCAGGTCACCGCTACCAGCAGGTGGCGTCGGTCCCGGATTGCTGTTCCCCTCATCATACAGCTGGAACGACATAGCGAAGTCGTCGCCGAAAGCAGAGTGGTACCGCCCCGCCTCACCGGAGCCTCCTGCAGTCGACATCGAGAGACTGCTGCTGTAGGCATGGTCGCTCGTGTAGTAGGCGGCGATGCCAGAGGCCCATGTCAACCCGCCGTAGCCAGAGATCCAGCCGTCGTCGCCAGAGGCCGAGTCGCCATCGGTCTCATCGTCGAAGTCATCCCAGAAGATGCTGGCATAGCCATCGCAGTCCTCATCGACGCCGTTTTCGTAGACCTCTGGTATGGATGGGTTGATGCCGGCATCCGAGTCATCACAATCCGTGTCATCGGCCACCGTCCCCGAGGGCTGGTCGCAGGCCGTGGTGCTGCTGGAGCTGTCGCCGTAGCCGTCGATGTCGGCGTCGGTGTACCAACGGCTGGCCGTGGAGGTGTCGAGGCTCCCATCGTCGTCGTCGATATCTCCGTCGCAGTCGTTGTCGATCTCGTCACAGATCTCGCTGGCCGCCGGGTTGACGGCTCCATCTCCGTCGTCGCAGTCGGTGGAGTCCGAGACCGCCCCTGACGGTGCATCGCAGGCCAGGGAGCTGCTGGTACCGTCTCCATAGCCATCGGCGTCCGCGTCCGTGTACCAGGTGCTGGCCGTGGAGGTGTCGAGGCTCGCGTCTTCGTCGTCGATGTCACCGTCGCAGTCGTTGTCGATGTCGTCGCAGATCTCGGTGGCCGCGGGGTTGATGGTGCTGTCGCCGTCGTCGCAGTCGGTGCTGTCGGCGGCCGTCCCGCTGGGCTGATCGCAGGCGAGGCTGGTGAGAGATGAGTCACCGTAGCCGTCGCTGTCGCTGTCGGCGTACCAGGTGCTGGCCGTCGAGGTGTCCAGGCCGCTGTCGTCGTCGTCGATGTCACCGTCGCAGTCGTCGTCGGTGCCGTTGCAGATCTCGGTGGCCGCCGGATTGACAGCGCTGTCACTGTCGTCGCAGTCGGTGGCGTCGGACACATGGCTGGTGGGTGCGTAGCAGGCCAGATCGCTGCTGGACGCATCGCCGTACCCATCGCTGTCGCTGTCGGCGTACCAGGTGGAGGCATCCACAGACTCGTCCTCGTCGGTGGCACCGTCGCAGTCGTTGTCCGTGCCGTCACAATACTCGTCGGCGCCAGGGTGCGTGCTGGCGTCGCCGTCGTCGCAGTCGCTGCTGTCCGCGACGGTCCCCGAGGGCTGGTCGCAGGCCAGGGAGGTGGACGAGGCGTCTCCATATCCATCGGCATCGCCGTCGCTGTACCAGGTGCTGGCCGTCGAGGTGTCCAAGCTGCTGTCGTCGTCGTCGATATCACCGTCGCAGTCGTTGTCGACCTCGTCACAGGTCTCGGTGGCAGCCGGGCTGATGGCGCTGTCGCCGTCGTCGCAGTCGGTGTTGTCCGCGACGGTCCCCGAGGGCTGGTCGCAGGCCAGGGAGGTGGACGAGGCGTCACCGTATCCATCGGCGTCGCCGTCGCTGTACCAGGTGCTCGTGGTGGTGGTGTCCAGGCTGGCGTCGTCGTCGTCGATGTCTCCGTCGCAGTCGTCGTCGGTGTCGTTGCAGACCTCGGTGGCCGCTGGGCTGATGGCGCTGTCGCCGTCGTCGCAGTCGGTGTTGTCCCCGACGGTCCCCGAGGGCTGGTCGCAGGCCAGAGAGGTGGACGAGGCGTCTCCATACCCATCGGCATCGCCATCGCTGTACCAGGTGCTGGCCGTCGAGGTGTCGAGGCTGTCGTCCTCGTCATCGATCAGGCCGTCGCAGTCGTCGTCGGTGCCGTTGCAGACCTCGGTGGCCGCAGGGTTGACGGCGCTGTCGCCATCGTCGCAGTCGGTGCTGTCCGAGACGGTCCCCGAGGGCTGGTCGCAGGCCAGGGAGGTGGACGAGGCGTCACCATACCCATCGGCGTCACCGTCAGCGTACCAGGTGCTCGCGGTGGTGGTGTCCAGGCTGGCGTCATCGTCGTCGATGTCGCCGTCACAGTCGTTGTCGACGTCGTCGCAGATCTCTGTCGCGTCGGGGTTGATGTCGCCGTCGCTGTCGTCGCACTCCTCGCAGGCCGCCCAGCCATCGCCGTCCCCGTCTACGTAGCCGGTGGAGCCGTCGCAGTTGTAGTCGTTTGGATCGGCGCAGTCGTCCTCCTCGGCGCCCGGATGGAAGGCCGTGTCGCTGTCGTCGCAGTCGCCGCCCTCGGAGACGTAGCCGGTGGGCTGCTCGCAGGCTGTGGTGGTCTCATCGTCCGAGCCATACCCGTCCCCATCCTCGTCCTGGTACCAGGTGGAGGCATCCTCGGCGTCGTCCTCGTCGACCTCGTCGTCACAGTCGTTGTCGGCCCCGTCGCAGACCTCGGTGGCGTTCGGGTTGATGTCGCTGTCGCTGTCGTTACAGTCACCGGCGGTGTCCACGTGTCCCTCAGGCGCCTCGCAGGCCTGCTGGGTGTACTCATCCACCCCGAAGCCGTCCCCGTCCGCATCGGCGTACCAGGTGCTGGCGTCGACGGCGTCGTCCTCATCGATCTCCTCGTCGCAGTCGTCGTCTATGCCGTTGCAGATCTCGTCGGCGTCGGGGTGGACGGTCGCATCGGAGTCGTCGCAGTCCTCCAGCGTGGTGTATCCATCACCGTCCACATCGACAGCCTCCGACGGCTCGCCGGTGTCTCCCTTGGGGATCCACAAACAGCCTGGGAGGACGAGGGCCAAGACGAGGAAGGTCGTACGCATGATCATCTCCTTCGGCACTGGAGCATGGCAGCCACACAGTGGACGGTCACCTGCTCGTCGGCGCTGACCGCGACGCTGCCAGCGGTCGCAGGATCGGGGTTGTCGAACCAGGCCTTGATGGTGTAGCTGCCCGGCGGGACCGCACCCGCTGGGAAGCTGCCTTCTGGCCCGTCGAGCCAGACGCTGCGGGCGTCGCCTGTGACGACAACGGTGCCCGTGGAAGGTGGGGCAGCAGGCGTGGGCTCGGGCCGGACGGGTTCGGGTTCAGGCATCGGAGCAGCGACTGGCGGCGGCTCGGGGACGGGAGCAGAGGCCGTGGGCGGCGGAGGGGAGGTCGGCTCCGGCGTGTCCGAAACGTCGGGGTCAGCGGGAGCCACCATGCCGGCCTGCTCTTCATCGGCTGCGCTCGCGGCCTGCACAGGGAGGACCGGCTCGATCGGGCTTACGAGCTCCGGCACCTCGTCGGTCGGTCGGAGCACGAGCCAGGCCCCACCCGCCAGGATGCCGACCAGCAGCAGAACCCCCGCCACCAGATACGCCAATTGGGGTCGGCTGGACGCTGCAGAGGCGGGCTCGTGAGCCACGGCTGCGCTCCTCACGACCTCGGTCGCGAACTCCTGGGTGGAGGCCAGTTCGTTGTGCAGAGCCACCGAGCCACTCTTCTCCACCAGGATGGCGGGAGCGCCTTCGGTCAGCTCTCGCGGAGGCACATGCTCGGCGAGCCGCGGCACCTCCACCTCGGCCCACTCGCGCAGGTGGGGACCGGGGAAGCAGCCCTTGAGCGTGCGCGCCCGGCGCTCGACCTCGCGCCCGGATGGGCGCTCCCCGGGCTCGAAGGCGATCATCTCCCCGATGAGCTGAATCAGGGGCTCGTGGTCGGGTGCATCCTCGGGCGACTGACCCAGGGAGACGCTGCGGCGCACGTCGGAGAGCACGCCGTCGAGCCAGGCGCGGTTCCGCTTGGGGTTGGTCGGAGGCGAGTCGAAGGAGTCACCCGCAAGCAGCTCCGCCAGCACCACTCCCAGAGCGTAGAGGTCCGTCTCGTGGCCATCGACGCCGTCGAGCCGTTCGGGCGCCATGTAGCGCATGGAGCCGAACAGCAGCGACCGTGTGGCCGCCTCGCGCTGCTGGAAGTCGGCCCGCGCGACCCCGAAGTCGAGCACCTTGACCTCCCCTTGGGCGGTCAGGCGGATGTTCGAGAGCTTGATGTCCCGGTGGACCAACCGCAGAGGCTTACCAGTGACGTCCGAGGGCAAGGCCCAGGCTGCGTGTAGCGCGCTCGCGATCTCCTCGATGATCTCGAGGGCTACACGCGCAGGGATACGCGCGTGGTGGGCCGCGATGGCCAGGTCCACCCCGGCGACGTACTCCATCACGACGCCCCAGGCGTCGCCGAAGTCTGCAAGGTTGTCCACGCCGACCACCGCGCGGTGCCGGATCAACCCCAGGATGCGCGCTTCGTCCCGCAGGCGCAGTGCCATCTCCTCTGGCATCCGGTCGTCGCGGTTGAGCACTTTGAGCGCGACCTGTTTGGCGAAGCCGCCCGGCCCGATGATCTCTGCGCGGTAGACGGTCCCGAAGGCCCCCTTGCCCAGAGTCTCTATCAAGCGGTATCGCCGGGCTTCACTCACCAGCGCACCTCGATGAAGGCGGCTGTGCCCAGCCCGAGCCCCGCAGCGCCCAACGCGATGGAACCGACGAAGCAGGCGTTTGTGGTGGTGCGGAGCGAGGGCTTGTCCATCGGGTCGGTGTCGGAATCACTCCACTTGCCGTGGCTCACCGAGGCGACCCCGTACAAGGCCCCAGCGGCGACCAGGGAGGCGCCCGCCGAACCCAGCAGGCCCCACCGGGGACCGTCTCCATCCTCAGCAGCCGCAGGTACCGACGGCGTCGCTGGCGGGATCGGCTGGGCCAGCTCCGGCTCGACCACGGGTGTCGGGTCGGGGACCTCGAGCCCAGGAACGGGCTCGCCGTTCCAGACGTAGGCGGTGTGCTGGACCTGACCGTCGCCTCCCACGCGCTGGAAGATCACGGGCCAGGCGCTGGGCCGCTGCGTTCCAGCGCGGCCGTCGAGCAGATAGTGCCCCGCGGTTGGTTCCGGGAGATCCTCGTAGGAGCCTGTCTCGACCGGGATGGCGGCGTAGGTGGAGAGCACCGGGTTGCCTGCGGGGACCAACGCCTCGGGGAAGGTGTAGGCCGGCTCAATGCTCCGCGCCGCGGCGAAGGCCCTGGTGGAACGTTCGGGCTCACGGTCGATGAAGGCTCGCAGCCCTATCCACCGATGGACCGAAGCGGCCAGGTAGCGAGGCACGGGCTCCTGGAGGCAGGTGAGCCCCTCGGCGAGTTCGTCGATCGTCGCCTGGAAGGCAGGCACGTCCAGCGCGGTGTAGGTCGACTCGGCCCGCTCAAGGATGGACTGGACGTCAGCGGTGCTGATGGGCTGTTCGCACTCGGCGTGAGCCGCAGCGCTGGCGGCGAGAAGAAGCAGGATGGATGGCAGCACGTTGTCCTCCGGTGCGGGCCTCCGAGTATACGCCTCCGGCGATTTCTGTCAGGAGGGCAGTCAGACATGGCAGCGGCTGCCGGGATCGTTCCGCTGTCTCTCGCCCCCATGAGGTTGTGCAACGGCACCTGCCTGTTCGCTCGTCGTCCGCTCCGCGCAGCGATCAAGCTCCAGTGTCTCCATCCGATAATATGCAGTGAGGGTGACCGGCGTTGGTTGAGAGACCGCTACGCGCTCGACCGGGAGGGTCACGCCCTTCAAGCTACCAGCCACAGGTGCCACAGGTCGATTGGGCCGGGGTTCCAAGGAGGGCCCGTTGGGAGCGTAAAGTTCCGTTGATGGGCTGAAACCACGGGACTCGAAACGTCCGGAGTGACAGGGGTTGGTAGAGCCAGCACGCCGTAAGGATCCCTTCTGTCCACCGAACTCCGCAGGTGATCGATGAGGAGTGGGTCCAGGGCGCTCCCGTCCCGCACATAGGCGATCATCAGCGCCTCGCGGCGTTCCCAGGCATACTCGCCCTCCACGAAGCGGCGAATGCCGTTCCTGCAGTACAGCACGACGGTTTTGTCATGGGCGGCGTCAATGAGCTTACACTCTGCCCGGAGGGGAATCCGTTGTCCCGCCAACGAGAGGCTCAGGTCGGGCCGTTTCTCCAGGCTGGACCCGTCGAAGCTGAGGCACTCTGAACCCCTCGTCACGCCCAAGAGCACGTCCCGCAACGCTCGTGGAGCTGCCGGGGAGTGGAGCAGGCGGGCCAGGTGGGCCTCCAGAGCGGCGTTTGCCTCTATCTCAGGACGGCCAGCCAGCGAGACCATCGGGCTATCCTGGAGGACTAGCCTCCAGGCATCTTGGAGCGCCTCGACGACGACCAACAGGATCCGCCTGGGAATCGGCGGAAGGGGAATCTCGAGACCTTCGGTCAGCAGGCCCAAAAGCTGGTGTCGGGCCTCGATATCGGTGCTCATGGATCGCCCTCGCCTAAGAGCGAGTCCAGGTGACGCCAGATGATCCGGCGAGCACACAGACGGGCCGCGTTCCTGGTCCAGTGACGGGCAAATCGCAGGCGAGCCACCCACAGCGTGCGGGTCTCGGGTACTGGATGGAAGAGTTCGGTGGCCCCGAGGGAGTCCGCCACATGGATGGCGTCCCACCAGCCCTCGGTTCCAGCCTGTTCCTGAACGAGTCCAACTGTCGAGTCTTGCGCCGCGAGGGCTCTGACACGCAAGGCCAGCCAGGGCGTATCTTGTGGCGTGGTCGCGAATGACAGATCTAGGCTGGCGCCCTCGCGTTCGACCCACGGCCTGAGTGACTCATCGAGCCCATCGAGGAAACCACCGACATCGATGTGAGCCACGATCCGCTGGGCCGCTGCAAGTGACTTCGCGAAAGGAAGCTCCATTGAGAGAGTGCCCTCAATGGTGCTGAGATCGTCTTCTCCCAGGCCGTACACCTCTGCTGCCCAGTGATCGACGTCCGCCCAGTTCTCCTCCGATGGTTGCCGCGCGACCGCTTCGAACAAGGGGACGATGCGTCCATGGAGGTCCGGTTGCAGGGACTCCAGTGGCCGCACGGGAGTCTGGTCAATGATCGCCTTTTCGACCGCTTCGCGCTCCACGCCGAAGCGTCCGCTGGTGATCAACGCATACCACAGGCTCACATGACTGCTTAGGAGGAGGGCCAGGTAGCGGACGAGGAGCTGGGCCTGCGGGTGACCGTTGGCGCAGTAGCCGAAGAAGGACTGATTGAAGATAGCTCTATCGAGGACAACGGAGACGCCCAGGCGCCCCCGGCCGACACGCGGCGCCTCGCGGACCAGCAGGAGAGGCCCTTCATAAATCGAGGGATCACGGAGGCGATGGACCCGTTCCTGATCGAAGCGGTCGAGGGACTCGGCATCCAGCAGCAGCCGGTTCGGGTGCTTTGTGCTTAGCTCTGGCCAGCCGAGGAAATTTCGGGCGTCGTCACCCGCGAGCAGGGCACCTTTCTTCTTTCGGCTGGATCGCCGGAGACACTGGTACCCATTGCCGGACTGCCGCAGCCGGCCCTTCTGTTTCCACCCGAACAGGGAAGCCCAGTAGGCCTCCAGGGTGGGCAGAGCCTCCTGCTTCATCCGCGCCAGAACCTCTCGGTCCAGCTCGGTGCCTCGGAATAGGATCTTGAACAGACGAGGTTCCTGCACCAACTCGTCATGCGTGATCTGGTGGGCGTTCGCGCTGTCGATGCGCAGCCGTCCTCCGGCTGTAAGGGCGCCCTCCAGCCGCGGGCTGACGAAGCGGAAGGCGCTCGTCGGGCGAGGGAGCCGGTTGCGCGCGAACAGCAGGCAGAAGGGAGCGCGCACGCCGGGCCAGACGTCGGTTTCCCGCAGCTCTGCTCCGTTTACGACGCCTGTGACATCCAGGGTGTTGAACAGTGCCGCCCTCGCTTCTGGCATCCCGTCGCCCTGCTGGAACAGGAGCCTGCCATGCAGCGCGAGTGCGATCTGTCCCTCGGGCCGAGCCCACTCCATGGCTCGCCACACGAACGGGAGATCCTGCACGCGGTTCGGCAGACGGGGGGGGGTGCTGAGCCCCCGCTCCACGGCGACAGCGGCCACCGTGGCCTCCACCTCTTGCCAGGGCTGGGCTGGGTACCGTGTGCTCCCCGTCCAGGGAGGGTTCCCGATGACCAGGTCGTACGTAGCGGCGTGCTCATCGCCGACCCTCGGACCCAGGCTCCCAGCGCACTGCCGATGGTGGTTGTCTCCGACATAGTGAAGGACCGTGCCACGGAGCGCGGAGAACTGCAGCTTCTCGACCGGCTCGGGGTTCGCGTCCAGCTCGATGGCCATGAGGTAGAGACCCAGAGCGGCGAAGCGTAGGGCTTCCTCGTTGATATCGAACCCACGGAGTTGATCCTGAAGAATTCGGCGCAGCGCGATGGTGTCAGGGCGACAGCCCGAGGCCAGCCAGTGCTCCGCTACGAGCTGCCGGAAGGTCGCCAGAAGGAAGACTCCGGCTCCGACAGACGGGTCGAGCACGCGAGCCCGGTGGGCGCAGCCCTCGGTCCGGAGCGCGCAAAAAGACTCACGGACCATGCGCTCTGCGAGCACAGCGGGGGTGTAGTAGACGCCTTCACGCCGACCTCTGGCCTGCTGCCGCTTGTGGACGAAGCTCTCGTAGGCGCGGCTCAAGACACCGACGGGCACATGGGCGAAGTCGAGGTGCGCCCAGCCAGAGTCCCAGCCCAGGTGGAGCTGGCCACCCGGCGCCCGGTGCATGACATTCGAGAGATGACGACAGGTGGCCCTCGGCATGGATCCCCAGCGGAGATCTTTGAGGGGAAGGAAGTCGCCATTGAAGGTCTGGTCGAGCCACTCGGAGGTGGCGCGCGAGCGTGTCGGAGTGGAGAAGAGGTCAGCGTGCCCTGCTGCCAGGTTGGGAGGTAGCAGCCTACGATCAGCCAGGAACCGGGTGAACACCGCACGCCCGGTGAGTGAGAGGGCGTCGAGTGGGCTGATCCCATGTTCCTGGAGCCCCGAGGCGCACTCGTCGATCACAGCCAGTAGGGTGGCGGTGACCAGGGGCCGGCTCGGCGAGGGGGGCTGCAGGGCGCCCATTGCCAGTGAGGAGAAGGTGACCCGTGCATCAGGCTCCGTAGATCGGATGCGCTTGATCTCGAACGACGATCTGCGTGTTTTGTCGAGGCCCACGGCGTGGATGGTGAGGCATCCGGGCTCCACCACGCCGAGGTAGTCGGCGTCTCCCCGCAGCGCGACGAGGCGCCGGAGAACACGGAGATGGTCTTCGCCGTCGAGGCGTGCTCCATCTACAAGGTAGATGAGGGGAGATGCCTGCCACTCGTAGACGCCTTGCAGGGCCAGCAGAGCTTCATCCCGACCTGCTGTGGGTCCGGTCAAGGTGGAATATGGGAGTAACGCCGGGTCTTCCCTGCCCTGAAATAGCCGGATCTGCTCCGAAATCACGCCATAGGGAGCCAGGTTTTCCAGCAAGGTGCTCATGTGCGTTTATCTCCCGGGACTGGATGCCTGTCAAGACCTGAATCTGTCCGCTTTTTCAAAGGTGAGCCGTGCCCTCTGGGTGGCCGTCACTCTGCGGTATCCGGGGATAGCCACCCTACTTGACGACTGATCAACCCGCGTGAGCGGCTGGCCCCGTCCCGCCAGCTCCATCAAGTCCCCAAGCCGTCTCGAGAGCCGTTGCATCACCCCAGGGCATCGCATCATCATTCACTTCCAGGTGGATGCGGACCTCTGGTGGACCCACCCCTGTGGACCTCGGATCGCGGTCTGAGGACCGCCTCGTTCGATGTGGGGTTCTGGACCTCGCCCACCATGCACTGCTCTCAGGGCTTGGCCCCCTCGACCTGACCCTCGGCGAACGCTGCCGGTGATCGCCTCCGCGCGAGCTGGTAGACCTGCATGGGGGAACGCGGGAACGGAGCCAGCCGTTCCACCTGCCCAGCCTTCACCAGGCTGGCCAGGACGTCCCGGATGCTCGAGCGCGGCCATCCCAGGGCCTCCACCAGCTCCTTCGTCGTCGCCCGCTCCAGGACCCGCAGAGCATCGAGGAGTTGCTGCTGCTTCGGCGTGGCTGGGAACCACGGGGGCTCTGGCGGCGCGGTGGGAGCTGGCGGTGGGACAGGGGGCGGCTCTGTCGGGGTGGGGGGTGCAGGGGTCGGCGTCGGCTGCTCGGGTACGACCCCTTGGGCCTGGTCCTCATCCTGCTTGGCCTGGCGCTCGGCCTCGGGTTCAGGTCTCGGGACCTCGCCCAGCAGCCAGCCTGGCAGCTTGGTGGGCAGGGTGACAGTGGCGGTCACGATGCCCCCCTCCGCCTGCAGGAAGGGCCCGCCGTTGCCTTCCTTGGAGACCCGCCTGCGAAGTCGTGGCAAGCCCTCGCCCTTGCCCGCGGCCAGGCCGAGGCACACCAGCAGGCGCAGCAGGGTGGGGTTCGGCGGCTCGCGCCTGTCGAGCGAGCCAGGATGGGACAGCTCCAGCTTGTCCACGCAGCGCTTCAGCAAGATGGGCTGGCCACGCGCCTTCACGCTCCAGTCACGGTGCGCCAGGGCGTTGACCAACAGCTCGATGAGCACCCCTCGGCCCACGCCCTCGTTCAGCACCAGCAGCTCGGGGACACGATCCACCAGCTCCAGCGCATTGCCCACGAAGCGATGCTCCCCCTTGCCCTCGACGATCACCCGCACCGCCATCCCCGGCAGCACCAGGTCGGGGCGCCGCCCCACCGCCACCAGCCCAGCCACGGTGGGCACTACGCGTCCGGGCTGCACGTAGGCGATGCCCGATGCCGCCAGCGCGTGCTCGAAGTCCTCTTGGTTGTGGGGTGGCTTGGGCGCGTAGGGGACCACGCCGGTGGTGAGCAGCTCACGGACCAGGCCCTGGTGCAGATCATCGACGCTGGTGCCCTCCACCATCGCCAGCTCGGGGCGGTCATCGTGCTCCCGGCGCTTGGCTGCCTTCTTGTTGCCCCGCCTCGCCCGTCGCGGTGGCGCCAGGGGAGGCGCGGGGTGCTGGGAGTGGACCTCGACGAGAGTGATCAGCCCTTCTTCGATCTCCTTCTCCACCACCTCGCCGACCACCCCTGGCAGCCTACGGGCGAACTGGAGCCGCAGGTCGGCCTGGAGGCGCTCTGCCGAGCGCAGCAGGCGACCGTGCCCCTGTCGGAGCAGCACCACGCCTCCCGTGGTCGTCTCGGCGAGCTCCCGCACCGCGCGGTAGAGCCTCATGGTGTTGACGACGCCCTTCTGTTCGACGATGGGCACCGCACCCTTGGCTTCCCCGATGTAGCAGCGGAGCAGATCGATCTCGTTCATGGCGGCACCTTGGCTGGGGCTTGACGGCTTCATGGCGGGGCTTGGTGGGGACATGGCGAAGCCTTGGCGAGCGGCATCCACGCACACCCTCGATGTGCCCGCACCTGGCACCTAGAGCCAGCGAAATCGCTGACCGATGAAGCCGCCGGCGGCGGCGGGAGAGGCGTGGAGCGGCGCTCGGCGACCGTGTTGACCCCAGGGGCAGTGGCTTCGTGGGGAAGCTCACCATGCTGCGGGGCTCGGCTGGGTCAGCGCCGGTCAGAGACAGACCGGTCAGCGAAAAGGCCACCCTTTTGAACACGGCGATATTCAGCCGTGGAGGCTGCGATTCACTTGAAGACGGAGAAAGCGAGGCTCGAAGGGTGCCCTCTGCACGCTTGTTCAACTGGCCGCAGCGTGTCATGGTGGGCGTGCGACAGCGAAGGAGGAAGGTGCTCCGAGACAAGTTCGCGTTCGACGGAATCGAGCGCATCGAACGACGCCTCCTGCGGGTGGCGGACGAGGTCGGCTACGTCGTCCTCCTCGATCGAAGCGACTACAGCCAGGAGATCAGGCTTGGACGCCTGGATCTCGACCAGGCCACCACTGCTCCCTGGCATCGGGACGCTGCAGGCGACGGCGCGGGTCCAGCCTCCCTCCGGGAGCAGGCCAGAGCGTTGTGCGCCTGGCTGCACGCCTTGGCGGCCGAGAGCCTGGAGGCCGTGGCGCAGCGCCGCTTCAGGGTCAAGGTGTTCTCGCCCAAGGGCTACCGCATGGTGTTCTCCAGCCAGTTCGCGGGCAGGAACGAGGCCCGCGAGCAGGAACGCGAGCATCAGGCCGAGGATGCCGTTGTGGAACACGCAAGCACCGAGCCCGATCGCGAGGTGTCAGCGGCCAGGCCGGTGCGCCACCGCCACGTACTCATGCCCCTTGCGCGCGGACGCACAAGGCAGGGAGCGACGCCACGCCCGCACTCCATGTGTGCGCACTGGTTCAGCCCGCAGCGCCCCTCGGCCGGGGTGCTCACGGTACGAGGGCCGAGGTCGGGACCACCACCGCGATCCAGCCCACCGGCCCGCCCAGGGCGAGCTCCGCCCACAGTGGCCGTGAGCTGACCCCAGCCCTCCGTCCCACCCACGCCCTACTCGCCTGGAGAGCGGCGCTGTACCCACAGCCGCCTCCCGCCCCAGGTACGTCCGCCGACGCCTATCCCCACGCTGTGGAGGTCCCCCTCCCGTGCCGCGCCGCAGTCCCAACATCACCCCCACCGGCAGCAGCCCGGCCTTCCGCACCGTCCTCTCCAGGGCGCGCAGGGCGGCCCGCTGGCGCTCCGTGACGGTGCTGCTGCAGGGGGAGACCGGCTCGGGCAAGGAGGTGATCGCGAAGTACGTCCACCAGCAGAGCGGCGTGGAGGGCCCCTTCGTCGCCCTCAACTGCGGGGCCTTCCAGGACACCACCCTCGAGGCCGAGCTGTTCGGCTACATCAGGGGCGCGTTCACCGACGCCAAGAAAGACCGCGCGGGGCTGGTGGAGATGGCCAGTGACGGCACCCTGTTCCTGGACGAGGTGGCGGAGATGTCCCCTGCCATGCAGGTCAAGCTGCTGCGCTTCCTGCAGAGCCGTGAGTACCGCCGGGTCGGTGGCCTGAAGATCCTGGAGGCCCGCTGCCGCATCCTGGCCGCCACCCACCGGGACTTGGCCGAGCTGGTGCGCCAGGGTCGCTTCCGCGAGGACCTCTACTACCGCCTGCAGGTTTTCCCCATCACCGTGCCTCCACTGCGGGAGCGCGCCGAGGACATCCCCGACCTGGCCCAGGTGTTGCTGGGTCGGGTGAAGGTGCCGAGGGGCCTTGAGCCACTGGTGCTGGACGAGCGCGTGGTGGCGTGGCTGGCCGAGCAGCCATGGCGCGGCAACGTGCGCGAGCTCGAGCATTTCATCGAGCGGGCGGCGGTGCTCGCAGGGGGCGGGCGCATCACCATGGCCGCGGCGCGGGAGGCGCGGACCATGCAGGAGGGGCTGGGCGTGGTCACCTCATGCGATGAGCCTGAACGCGCTTCTACCAAGTCGCGGCCGAGCCCGAACTCGAGCCCGACGCCGCAGCACAGCCCCAGCGAGCAGATCCTGGCTGCCCTCGCCCGCGGTGATGCGCTGCGGGAGTCGGAGATCATACGAGCCTGTGGGAGCACACGATCAACGCTGCGGCGGCCCCTGGCGAGGTTGGTGGCCGGTGGTCGGGTCCTCCGGGATCAGGACGGCGGCTACCGGATCGCCGAAGCCGAGCTGCGCATGTGCTCATGAGCGGCGGTCGTCACCGACGAGCGCACCGAACGCCTCCATCTGCGCTGCATGGTCCCGCAGCCGCGCGATGGGCCGCAGGGTCTTCTCCGTTACCCCTACGGGGAGCTGTGGGAGCGGCACGTCCACGACCTCGATAATCTCGGGGGCCAGGGCCAGCAGCAGTAGGCGTTGCCCAACCCGCGCCGCGGAGATCCCCTCCCGTTCCCCAATCTCCCTCTGCGTCAGCCTCGGTTCCTCCTCTAGCAGTCGCCGGTAGTGCCGCGCCCGCTCGAAGTGGTGCTGCAGGCCCCTGGCCTTGCGCCCCTTGCGACGTAGCAGCTCCATCGCGCTGTCGAAGGCCTCCACCTGGGCTTCGTGGTCGGAGAGGCCAGCGATCCTGCGGAGCACCGGGTCCGGCAGCGACAGAGGGGAAGCGCGGTCCTGCTCGATGCGCTCCTGGAGGCTCGGGGCCAGCCGGAGCATCTGGAGGATCTGGCTCAGACGAGAGGGGCTGACGCCCCCGATCAGACTGGCAAGCTCGGCGTGTGTCCTGGCCTCACCGGCGTCGAGCCGCGCCCGGAAGCTGCGGGCGAGAGCGAGGCGCTCCCGGGCGGCGGCCCAGGCGTCCATGGCGGGAGTGCAGTCTTCACCCCCGTCCCGCTTCCCCTCGACCCCGATCCCCCGCCGCCCATCAAAGGACAGATCCGGGACCGGAACCACCACCTTCCAGCACAACAGGGAGTTTACATCCTCTACCAAGAACCGAATGGCCCGCCGTAGGCCCCCATGTCGTTGGTGGTGGCGTCCGCGTCGTCGTAGGCGGAGTCGGGGTGGCCGGCGTCGATGCAGGGAGAGCCGCTGCCCAGGGACCAGTCGTAGGCCGCAGCGTCGGTGAACAGCGGGTCTTCGCTGATGTTGCCGTCGGTGCCCGTGGGGTCGGTCATGCCGGAGTACTCCCCGCCGGTGTTGCCGTAGACGTCGCTGTACATGACCGTGAGGCTGGTTGTGGAGTCCACCAGCACACCCTCCCCGGCGGGGGCGCCGTGCACGATGGCGTTGAGCAGCTCGGCGGCGGTGCTACCGGAGGCGTGGATGCCCGCACCACTGGGGGCATCGTCTTCGCTGAGGGTCAGGTTGGTGGCCACAACGGTCGCGTCCACCAGCAGCAGGCCACCGCCGCTGCTGTCCGCGATGTTGCTCGTGGACAGCAGGTTGCTCAGGGTGGCGCCGCCGCCGTCTACCTGCACCCCTGCACCATCGGTGGCGGTGTTGGCGTAGAGCCATCCCTGGGAGATGGTGACGTCGGAGTTCTCCTCGACGTAGACGCCTCCGCCCTGGTCCGCGTAGTTGTCGTACACCAGGAAGTCGCTGAGGCTGGCGAGGGAGTCCACCAGGCACACACCGCCGCCGTACGAGCTGACGGTCCAGGTGTCCAGGCCCAGCGCGCTGGTGGACGCCAGGGGCAGGCTGTTGCCGTGCACCACGAGGCCAACCAGGGTGGGGTCCGCGCTCGAGGCGTAGACGCCCCCGCCGCAGTGGACGTAGTAATAGTCGGTGCAGTCGCCCATGGACGAGCAGGCCGTGGTCACGCTGCTGTAGTCCACGTGGCCGTCGCCCCCGGTGAGGGTGAAGCCGGTGAGCACGGCCGCGGAGCTCTCTCCGGAGTCGAAGGTGACCACAGGCGAGCCGGTGCCGGTGGCATCGATGATGGTGACATCCGAGCCCTCGACGCCCCGGACGAACAGGTCACGACCGTCGAAGTCGACGGCCTCGTAGTAGGTGCCTGGGTAGACCGCCACGCAGCCGGCGGTCGTCAGGTCGATGCCGTCCTGGATGGTGTCGAGGGGATCGGCGTGGGTGCCGGTCCCGCTGGAGCTGCCCGTGGCAACATCGACGACCACGGGCTCGCCAGCGTCACTGTCGTCGCAGTCGTAGGCGTTGTCGACGTAGCCGCTGGGCACGGAGCAGGCCTGGATGGTGGTGCTGGGATCGCCGGTGCCATCACCATCGGCGTCCAGGTAGAAGGTGTCGCCGTCGAGCACCTCTCCGTCGTCGTCGACGGTGCCATCGCAGTCGTCGTCCACTCCGTTGCAGTACTCGTCGGCCCCCGGGTTGACGCTGGCGTCGCTGTCGTCGCAGTCGGTGGCGTCTCCCGAGTAGCCGCTGGGAACCACACAAGCGTCCGCGGTGGTGGCGGCGTCGCCGTACCCGTCACCGTCGCTGTCGGCGTACCAGGTGGAGGTGCCCGAGATGTCGGGGTCGTCGTCGTCCACCAGGCCGTCGCAGTCCTGATCGATCCCGTCACAGGTCTCGGCGGCGCCAGGGTGTACCGTGGCATCGCCGTCGTCGCAGTCGGTGCTGTCGGTGACGTAGCTGGTGGGCTGCACGCAGCTGTCCACGCTCAGGAGGCTGCCGCCGTAGCCGTCCGCGTCGTAGTCGATGTACCAGGTGGCGGTACCCGTGACGTCTGGATCGTCGTCGTCTACCAGGCCGTCGCAGTCGTTGTCGATGGCGTCGCACAGCTCGGTGGCTGCCGGGTGGACCGCCGCGTCGCCGTCGTCACAGTCGCTGCTGTCGGCGACGTAGCCGCTGGGTGCGCTGCAGGCGATGACGCTGTCGGTGGCGTCACCGTAGCCGTCGCCGTCGCCATCGGCGTACCAGGTGGCGGCGTCGCTCGCGTCGTCCTCGTCGATGGTGCCGTCGCAGTCGTTGTCGTCGCCGTCGCACAGCTCTGTGGCCGCGGGGTGGATGTCGTCGTCGTGGTCGTCGCAGTCGGTGGCGTCGGCCGTGTACCCGGAGGGCTGATCGCAGCCCACGGTGGTGCTGGCGGCGTCGCCGTAGCCGTCAGCGTCGGCGTCCAGGTACCAGGTGGCGACGTCCAGCGCGTCGTCCTCGTCGATGGTGCCGTCACAGTCGTCGTCCACGCCGTTGCAGTACTCGTCGGCCCCCGGATGGACGCTGGCATCGCCGTCGTCGCAGTCGCCACCGCCCGCGGTGTAGCCGCTGGGCATGATGCAGGTGTCGACGGTGTTGGCGTCGTCGCCGTAGCCATCGACGTCGGCGTCCAGGTACCAGGTGGTGGTCTCCATCACGTCGGGATCGTCGTCGTCCACCAGGCCGTCGCAGTCGTCGTCGTAGCCGTTGCACACCTCCTGGGCGTCGGGGTGGATGTCCGAGTTGCTGTCATCGCAGTCCCCGTCGTTGTCGACATGGCCGGGGTCGGCCTCACAGCTCTCGGTCGCGGTCTCGGGATCGCCGAACCCGTCGCCGTCGGCGTCCAGCCAGAAGGTCAGGAGCAGGTCTTCGTCGACGGCGCCGTCGCAGTCGTCGTCGATGTCGTTGCAGACCTCCTCGGCGCCGGGATTGACGTCCGCGTTCGTGTCGTCGCAGTCGGTGTTGTCGCTGACCCAGCCTTCGTCGGGATCGCAGCTCTCCGTCTCGTTGGCGGGGTTGCCGTAGCCGTCGCTGTCGGCGTCGAAGTACCAGATCTCCAGCAAGTCTTCGTCGATCTCGCCGTCGCAGTCGTTG